>JAAXHR010000452.1 GCA_012270805.1 Dehalococcoidia bacterium | reverse complement strand
GGGCAGCAGCGAGCACCGTTGTACATCTGGGTGAAGCGGATGCCGTTATTGCCGAGAGAGTCGAGGTTAGGAGTGTTGATCTCGCCTCCGTAACAGCCGATGTCGGAGAAACCGAGGTCATCGACCATGATGACGATTACGTTTGGGCGAGTTTGATCGGCGTAGGGTGCGTCTGCCACTTGTGATGCTCCTGACGAATTCGATGTGCAAGAACGCACTATACCAAACACGGAAACACGCCGTGATCTAGATGGTAAACGGGATCAAGACGCAGAATGAGGAGGGTGAATCTTATTCGTTGCGCATAGCGAAACCGATGGCTCTCTGGTTGAACTGTTCGAGTCGGTCTAGACGCTCAAAAATCGAATTCAATATCGATTCGATGCTGTTAAATCTCGCCCTACGCTCCGCGCTGATCTGCATCAACTGAGCTTGCATTTGCATCAAACTCGCGATCGTCTGTTGATTACTGGCGATCGTGTTTTCTCGCATTGCTTCCAGTTCTTCAGAAGTCATGCTGAATAAATCCTATCTATCGCGTTCATCTTAACAGAGCTAGAATCGACGACCGTCTATACAACATACTCCGCATCCAACTCCATGGGGTAGAGCGGGACCCTTCGGTGGTGGTAGGTGAAGGTTGACATATCGGCGGTGGTTACGCCGGGGGTGTTGACGAGGATGACTTTTCCGGCGATTGGCTGGTAAGCGGGTCGCGGCGAGACTACTCCTTTGGCGACGACGATTTTGTAGCGTTCGGGGATGATTCCGATGTGATACATCTGCGCCCGGACGGTGTTGCCGGCGCGGACCGATGTGAGAAGGAGGGTTTGGCCGCCCTCGGTGTCTAGACGGACGCTCACGCCGGAGTCGTAAAACCGGAAGCCGCCGTGAGAGGCGCCTAATTCTTCGTACTGTCCATCGGTGATGGCACGGACGGTTCCGGTGACACGAACTGGCTTGCCATGCATATCGTCGGTCTTGCCACCGACTTCCAATGTGACAGTGCCGCCGACTCCTGCTTCGACGCAAGCTTCTACGGACTCTGGATCGTAGAGGGTCTGGAGGAAGCTTGAGATACCTCGCTCTACGACTTGGGCGAGGATGTGCGTCGAATCTGCGGACGATCCTCCGCCGATGTTGTCGCCCACGTCCATGAGGACAATCGGACCTTCTCTGGCGGCTTCTGCGTCGTCGGGCATTGCGAGCGCGGTGCCGTCGGTTGCGACCACGTCGGCCTCGTTGAGGTCGCGTGGACCAACGTATTCTGCGAGGGCCATGTCTAGAGCCTCAGAGATGGAAGCGACTTCGACGTTCAACTCGGCGCGTCGCTCCCAGGCTTTGGCGGCCAGGTCTTTGGCGACGGATTTAGCAAGGTTGAGATCGCCGTCGGCGATGGCGACCCACGACATGCCCATCTTCTCGACATCGGAGTAGGGGTAGCCTTCGGCGACGCTGGTGTCGAGAATGCCTGGCGTTTCGTTAGCAGCAACGGCATCGGCGACGAAGGACTTCATGGGATCTTCGCCGGTGAACTGCTTGACGATGTTGACGTACATCGGGGGCATCTCGATCCATTGGACGGGGTCGATTTCACCTTTTGCGGCTCTCACGATGAGTTCGGCAGTTTTGCGGCCTCGGACTTTGGGATCTAGGTGAGGATTGGTACGCCACACGATACATGCGTCAGTGTTTTCGACGATGGGCTTCGACACGTTGCCGTGCATGTCAAGGGTGATGCCGACGCGCATATCGGGACCGACGATCTCGCGTACTGCGCGGCAGAACTCGCCGTCCATGTCTGGAAACTCTTCGCTGACTGCGGCTCCATGATTGGAGATGAGGACGGCATCCCAAGGTCCGCCGTCGCGGAGCATGCCGAACATTTCTTCGGTTAGGCGGTCGTAGGCGTCTTTGGTGATCGTTCCGATGGGCCCGGTGACGGCGTACATCAACGGCACTAGTTCGAACCCGAGTTCTTCCGCGGTCTGCATGTAGCCGGAGATCGTGTAGCTGGCATCTCGGAATTTGTCGAGGATTTCCTCGCCTCTCAAGATGCCGGTGGCTTCGAATGCGGCGTAGTCGGCGGGAACGCTGGAAAAGGTGTTGGTTTCGTGTGAGATGCCTAGGAGTGGGATGCGCATCGAATACTCCTCGATATATGGACGATGTTGGCTTTGTGGCAAAGGTTAATCTATCACCGTCACACATTTCTGGTGCTAGACTTTGAAGCGCATTAAAGCGATCTGAGCCGCCCATAGGCGCAAACGGAGAAACCGATGAGGATTACCGATATCAAGAACTACCCGGTCTGGGTTGGGCACCGCAACCAGATGCTCGTCAAAGTTGAGACTGATGAGGGAATCTACGGATGGGGCGAATCAGGTTTTTCCGGCCGCGAATTGTCTGTCAGCGGAATGGTAGACCACTTCCGGGAGTGGCTCATCGGCCAAGATCCTATGCGACGCGGCCGGATATGGCAGGAGATGTATCGCGGGCAGTATTTCGAGGGCGGTCGTAGCATCACTGGCGCGATGTCCGCGATCGACATCGCCTTGCACGACATCGTCGGCAAGAAACTCGGCGTTCCGGTGTATCAGCTGTTAGGCGGAATGCAGCGGGAGTGGGTTCCGACCTTCGCGAGCGGTGGGGGAACGACGGTGGATGAAGTAGCCGAGATGGGGAAGGCTATCTGGGACCAAGGTTTCAAGGCCATGCGTCTCAACCTCCAAACCATCGGCGAAATAAATGATCCTAATCTCTTCGAGCCGCGCGAATCAATTGCGCCGACGGCAGAGGCGTTGATCAAGGCTCGAGAGGTATTGGGTCTGGAACCGGTGATCGGCATCGACTACCATCATCGTCTGTCTGTAGCCGAGGCGGCATCGTTCTGCCAGATGATGCCGACGCACACTCTGGACTTCATCGAAGAGCCGATCCGAGATGAAACGCCAGAGGCCTACGAAGAGCTTCGCAAACTCACGGTTGTACCGTTCGCCATCGGTGAGGAGTTCGCGTCGAAATGGCAGTTCCTCCCTTACATCGAAAAGGGTCTCACCAACTATGCTCGGCTCGATATCTGCAACGTCGGCGGCTTCACTGAGGCGATGAAGGTCGCGGGATGGGCAGAAGCGCACTACATAGACCTGATGCCGCACAACCCGTTAGGCCCGATCTGCGTGGCCGCGACATCACACTTGGCGACTGCGATCCCCAACTTCTCGTGGTTGGAGATACGTCACTCGGTAGGCGAGCCGGACAACGATTTCTACCAAGACGAGGTATTTCCGGTGCAGCCCAAGGTGGAACCGGGGCGCGTGGTGTTGAGCGACCTTCCCGGTCTCGGCATCGAGGTCGACGAGGCGAGCTTGACCGAGCCTTTCCAGTTCTGGGAGGCGCCGCACCTGCACCGTCGGGATGGGTCGCATACGAATTGGTAGACCGAACGTTATTCCGTGGAAGGCGGGAATTCAGAAACAAAATGCCATGCTAAACATCGGTTTCATCGGTGCCGGCAAAATTGCCGATCTCCACGCACCTGGCTACCTTGGCAATCCTGACGCCCGAATATATGCGGTGGCCGACAACGAACCTGGTGTCGCTGAATCCCGTGTCGCAGAGTGGGGCGCCGAAAAGCCCTACACCGACTACCGTGCGATGCTGGATGATCCGGCGGTTGATGCTGTGGAGGTTTTAACGCCGCACTCCCTGCACGCCCGGATGGTTGTCGATGCCCTCGAGGCCGGCAAACACGTTAGTCTCCAGAAACCGATGGCCATCACCCTTGACGAGTGCAATGCTATCGTCGATGCCGCCAACAAATCGGACAAATTCATGCGGGTGTTTGAGAACTTCGCGTACTACGAACCCATCGTACGGGCCAAGAAGCTACTCGATGATGGCGTCATCGGCGAACCGATCTCGATGCGCATGAAAACCATCACTGGTCACCGAAAATACGGCTGGGACATACCCGACGCATCCATGGCGTGGCGATTTGATCAAGCGATAAACGGGGGCGGCAAAGCTATTCTCGACTATGGGTACCATATCTTCGCGATGGGCAGGTGGTTCCTTGGCGAGCCTGAGCAGGTATTTGCATGGATCCGCACGACCTACACAGCCGAAGGGTATGAAAACGACTCCCCGCTCCTCGTCGCCTGGTCCTACGAAGGTGGTAAGAGGCACGGTTCGTGGGAGCAACAATCCACCAACGAGATGGTTGTGAGGTCGGATTACTATTCTGGCGACGAGTGGTTCGAACTAAGCGGCACCCGCGGAGTGGTTTGGGTTAACCGATGCACCGCAAAGATGCTCTACGACACTCCGCCGTTGACCTACTACGCCGATGGTGAGATGAACCGCGTTACTGAAGACGAGATCAATGCCGATTGGGGTGACTCCTTCGTTCAATGCGTCAACGAATTCGTCAACGGCATCCTTGAAGGTCGCCAACCCGACATGACCGCCGAGGACTCCCGTGAGACGTACAAGTTCGCCCGTGCCAGCCAGCTGGCCGCGCGGGAGAATCGATCGGTTACGCTTTCCGAAGTCCGAGACTGATGTTGGCGAAGGGGGTGAATGCCTCCCTCTTTCGTTGGACGAAAGGGG
>JAAXHR010000083.1 GCA_012270805.1 Dehalococcoidia bacterium | reverse complement strand
GAAGCCCTCGTGACGACACATAAGCACATTGTATTAGAAAAACACCCTCCATTCCGGAGGCTCAAGGGGCACTTCGGAATTTACGGGGGAGTGATGGTGGTGAGGAGTTGCCAGTTGGGTTTGCCGGCGTATAGGAGTGCTCGGATTCGGTAGTTGGCGAAGTTCCGGAACCCGAACGCTGCTCGATGGCTTGGATGAGCCTGGCCGTGATGGCCGGGATGAGCCGGATTGATTACCCTCTTCCAGTTCATTTCCTAACAAGAAAGGGGCTCCCACTGATGGGAGCCCCTTTCAGATAGTCGAGGGTTTACTGTTTATGAACCGGCCGCAGTGACTCGGAAGATGCTGGAGCCGTCATCGTCGTAGGACACGACCTGGACGGTGCCTGCAGTGTCACTATCGCCGGGGGCGATCAGGCTTTCGAACTTAGCCATGTCGACCATCACGCTTTTGTCAGCCATGGTGTCATCCACGAACGTGTCGTCCGCGTCGTAGGTGTACAACAAGCCCCGGATGCGGAAACGGTTTTCATCGGCGTAGACCGCATCGATTTTCGCGGCGGCCGCCGAATCGTCGTCGGGGGCATGCCGAACTGCCGTCACAGCAGTTCCGCCTGTGATCGGGACACTGACACTGTTTTCGTCGGAGTCCTGAACACCGGAGTAGGTCACCGTAATGTCGTCACCGACCGTGCCTTCAGAAGTGGCGCGATAGCTCGCAACACCTCTGCTGCTCACAGTCCTCCGCTCAGCGTCCGCCTTGCCGATGCCAATCGAGACGGTGTGGCCTCGTGCCGTGGTGTTGCCGTACTGGTCATAGAAGGTCACAGAAGCCCTGATGCTCGCCTCATCCTTGCTGTTCAGGATGACATAGGCAGGAGCGCTTCCTTCACCCTTTTCCAACACAGAATCATCGTCGGTCCATGCGACCGTCGCCGCTTTAGACTCACCGGGATCGTCGGTGTCATCGTCACCGTTGAAATCAACGGTAAAGGTGGCTACGTCGTCGCGGTCACCATCGTCGTTATCGGTACCTTCCGAAGGCGGTCCGGTGATGGTGAAGGTGGCCTGACCGTCGTCGTCGGTCTCCAAATCAGCAGGGGCCGGATACACGGTTAGCATATCCTCCCCCTCGGGCTCCTGAGTCAGCTTCACGCCGATCTTCACGCCGGATTTGGCGACATTCTCGCCGCCATCACCGTCGATAAGTTGCACGGTGACGATCACGCTACTGTCCTTGTCCAGGTTGACCTTGTCGTCCGACGCTTCCTCGTTGATGTCAGTGGTGACCTTGATAGCCGCGGCGTCCTTGGTGGACGAAAGCGTCACGGACGCATAGTCAGCATCATCAGCATCGAAGTCGGTGGTGTCTTCGTCGCCCATCCACGCATAGTAGGTGTTACTCATACCATTATCGACATTGCCGAGTTGGTGAATGTTACCTGAATCGTCGGTCAAGACATCGTCATCGCTCCACGCGCAATCAGCGGGATCCCCGCAGGTGCCGTCCTCGGTGAAGTCACTTACTAGGGCGCTTTCGAAGATCTTGATAGAGACGTCCACCATCGGAACAAAGTTGTCATCCCGATAAGAAGTCACAATCTTGGGGGAGTAGGGTCCAAAGTCCGAAGTCTTGGCAGCGCTGATGCTTATGCCAGCCGGGCGGGCATTGGAATGATCCAACACACCAGCCATGAAATCGGCCATCGAAGCACGGGTAATCAAAGCTGACGGACCGTAAGCGGTGTCGGAGATACCCGAAGCAACACCCAGCTCATACAACGCAGTGATAGCATCATAAGCAGACTTGGTAGCCGAACCCAGATCGGTGAACGGCGAACCAACCGGCGTGTCGTCGGTGACCTTCACGTCCTTGGGTATAAAACCCTCAGCACCATTGTCGCCGTCGCCATCGCTCATCGGATCCATCAGATCCATCAGCCTGGAGATGAACAACGCCATCTGCCCACGGGTCACACTATCCGCAGGCGAATACGTGGTAGCGGACGTCCCCTTGGTGATCCCCAGATCAGCCAACTGAGCAATCGCCACTTGCGATTCCATCGACAGATCTCCGGTATCGGTGAACCTAGGATCAGCAGGATTCGAAGCTATCTCGATCCCCACCAACCCGGCCAGACGCGTCAGGAACAGCGCCATGTGCTCACGCGTCACCGACATCAACGGCGAATACGTAGTGGCCGAGGTGCCCTTGGTGATCCCGTAATAGGCGATACAGTCGATGTCACCGGCATTGGCATGCCCCGAGGGAACATCCTCAAAGCCCGATCCCGGTACATCGATGCACGCATCAAAAGTCGCCGTGTAATCCGGCGCCGGGTCAGCAGCAACAGCAGGCGCCGCGACCAGCACACTGGCCAGCATGGCGAGCGCCGCCAACACCGCTATCTGCCGCCGGAAACGGCTCAAAGAAGCAAACATAAGTTTAC
>JAAXHR010000327.1 GCA_012270805.1 Dehalococcoidia bacterium | reverse complement strand
GACCGCGTCGCCCGCTACATCCTAGACAACCTGGGCAAATGGGCCCACGGCCACCATCCTCGCAGCATCCTAGAACCCGTAACCCACCCCTTGGCCGGCGACCCCGCATTTTGGTCCTCCAGAATGAGCCCAAGACAGACACCGGTATAACAACAAACCTCCCCTCCGCGTAGCGAGGGGGACGCGTGCAAATGAAGCGACGTACGCAGGAGGTGCGCGCGTCAATATACAAGCAGCAGCCTAAGGCGCGATCCCCATCAATACAAGCGGTACAGCAGGAACGCCCCGTCCTTGACGAATGATGTTCAGCAGGTCTCGCTCGTAATATGGCACACCCGACGACATCTGCGTCTCTAGTTCCTTCATAGGCAGAATCTCAATCCCGACATCGATCGCATCGGAAACATAGAAATTCATGTAAGTCACAAAGATGTCGTGAGCAACGTTCGATGGGTGGCCAAACTGAAATTGTACTGCTGTACGGTCCTTGAAAAAATCGACCGTGATGGAAGCTGAAATTGGCTTGGCTCCCTGTAATTTTATTACGCGTGGTTGTATCTCTACTGGCATTCGAGCGACGGTTCTAGTTAACTCTGTATCAAGAGCCACCCAGAACTCGCTGCTTCTTTTCCGCCAACTTGATTCGCATAACTGCTTGGCGAATTCGTCTTTCAAAGCGTTTGTCGAAAACAGTTGTTGGTGTAACTGATCATTTGAACCCGAAACTGATTTAGTGTGGGCAGTTACGTCTATATTCTTAATGGTGTCTTTAACCTCTTGCAATAGTGTAGGACGACGTACAAGCAAGAACTCTTCACCACCGAGATGGGAGTAGGTTTCAACGATTCGCATTGGATTATTCAGTCGTACTCAAATTTCCAGAGTTTGCGCTGTCTCATCGGTATCAAATACTCGACTATCCCTATTCAATCTTTGGTTAGAGGCTGACGTGTAGCTTATGAGGTCTCACGCACCGATTGGGCAGGTATGCCTATAAGAAGCAGGGGACAGGGGTTGCCGACACCTCGGCTGACGCGCTCTTGGAGTTTGTCCCAATGCGTGGTGGAAGCACCGAACTTGTCGGTGACGAATGCGCGGCTCCATGCGGTGGCAAAGTCGCTATCCGCACGTCGCCTTTCCACGTCGCGTTGTTGGCGCGCTGTCGGCGAGTATCCAAATGTCGTCAGATCGTCAAAGCCCGCGATGCGATGCCGATGAGCGAAGTCCAACACGATCTGGTGCAATGCCGTTTGCAGAGATGATCCGCGTGTGATGATTACACCGACACTGATGACTCCCTCGCGGTGAAGCCTTTGAAAGTTCTCTAAGTCGCGGTCATAGAACGGATCCTTGTTGTTCCATTCGATCTCCAAGGCGATGGATCCGGAATCGGTGGAGCGTACGTGATCGATTTTGTGCGTGGTTGATGCCCGTTCTTCGTCATCGACGATTCTGCGGATCGTTACTTGACGCGTCGGCCAACCGCGGTCATTTAACGCATTTCGTAGTCGTCGAGTCATTGGCGATTCGCCGCCTCCACCACGCACTAGCTCCTCCACCGAAATATTGATACCCAGCATGATGTCACAGAGTTCGGACATCGGTTGTAGGAAGTCCCGCTCCAACACCGCTTCGGCATGGTTCAATGCGGCAATGTCGAACCCAGCTGACACCAAGTCGCTCAGGTTCATGCTGTCACGGTTGCAGAGTTGTAGCTGTAGGTAGGCCAGTCAGGTTCGTAGCCATTCGTGGCTTGGTTGCCCCACACTGTCCATCCTCCGCGACTGCCCCTACCGAAAAGTTCCAAGTACGGACCCCACGAGCAGGCTTCGATGATGCCGTACTGTTCGTCGGGTTTGCGAGAATGCTCGCGTTTACGGGACGCTATCAAATTCACTTGGCGACGACCGGGTGCGAGTGTGCGGGCGCTCTTGCCACGAACACCGAACAACACCATCTCGGTGACGTTACGGAAATAAAAACCCACACCGCGACCGTCTGATCCGCCATCCTTGCGTATTTTGTGCCAGATCAAGTTTGTCTTATAGGTAAATCCCCACGCTTCAAGAACTACTAACCCGTACGGCAACAGAGCGTTGGGCACCCACAAGTAGCAGTGCGCAGTTTCATCCATATGTTCTGCCACTGGCAGTGCGGCGATCTCGTCGAATGACAAGGTGCCATAGCGTGACAGTCGACGGTGTTCCGGCGCGACCTTGCCAGTGCGATTATCGAACCGCCAAGGCGGATCAGCTAACACCGTTCCAAAAGTACGGCCTGCCAAGTCTCGTCGTAGGTCGCCGCTTGTGCTCATGCGATCAGTGTATCGTCAATGTGCAACATCTGTCAACTTTAACTTATTGCTCCGTTGGTTGTTAGACCGCGACTTCTCCCAATGTCCCGTTCTTCAGGTGATGACCTTACGCCCATTACGATGCCCATTAACCGGCATCAGCTCCGTCGGCTGCTTTACCTCTCCTGCCAGCCGAATCCGCCGCTGCGCTTGTCGAAACTCCTCGTCCCGTCGCGCCGACTTCGATATCTTCACCGCGCACGCCTTGAACTCTGGCGTCTCCGTAATGAAGTCGTAAGCGTCCGACGTCACGTCGTTCGTCCGAGTGAACTCCGGAAATGCGAACGACATGAACACCAATCCACGCGGTGATCGCTCCGTAAGCCGCGCCGCAACGGTAACCTCTCCACGTCTCGACGCGACATCCAAAAGGTCGCCGTCCTGCAATCCCATCTCCCCCGCATCCCGCGGGTTGATCTCCAGCATCTCGTGCGGCACCAGCAGTTGGAACCCCGATGCCTGACCCGTCTGTGTGCCCGTGTGATACGTCGAACGCCGCCGCCCCGTCGTCAACAGCCAGGGATACTCCTCGTCAGGCTCCTCCGCCGGCGGGATATGATCCACCGGAGCGAAGAAACCCGGGAAGCCCGTCGAAAACTCGTCGCCGTGCAGATACTCCGTCCCCGGATCGTCCTCATCGCCGCACGGCCACTGAATCCCTCCCTCGCGCTCCAGCCGTTCGTGTGAAATGCCCCCGTAGATCGGCGTCACGCTCCGCATCTCGTTGAAAACATCGGCCGCCGTTTCCATATTCTGGGATTTGCCCATCCGCTCGAATAGCGACAGCAAGATCTGAACGTCCTGCCTCGCCTCGCCCGGAGACGCAACGGCAGGGCGCACCCGTTGCACTCGTCGCTCGCTATTCGCAAACGTCCCATCAGACTCCGCAAACGCCGCCGCCGGTAGAACCACATCCGCCAGCTGTGCCGTCTCCGTCAGAAATATGTCCTGCACCACGAGAAAATCGACCGACCGTAGCGCATGTTCAGCATGGTTGGCGTGCGGGTCCGATACGATCGTGTTCTCGCCCATCACGTAGACCGCCTTCACTCGGCCCTTGATCATCTGCTCCATCGCTGTGATCTTCGTGATCCCACGACGCTTCGGCAACGGCTCGCCCCAAGCCTTTTCGAACTGCTCACGAATCCCCGGACGTTCGATCTTCTGATACCCCGGCAGGTCGGTCGGAATACAGCCGGCATCGCCCGCGCCCTGGACATTGTTCTGCCCACGAAGCGGGTTCACGCCCGCGTTCGGCACTCCGAGCGTTCCGCACAACAGTCCCAGATTCCCCAACGACTGCACATTGTGCGAGCCGCAAGAGTGCTCGGTGATGCCCAACGTGTAGCAGATCGCCGCCTTCGGAGCCGCCGCCGCAAACTCCCGCGCCGTGTCGATGATCTCCGCAGGAGTGATCCCGCAGATCTCCGCTGAATACTCCGGCGTGTACATCTGAACGTGCCGCGCGAAAGCCTCAAAGCCTTCGGTGCGATGCTCCACGAACTCCGGATCGTGCAGACCCTCGTTGATGATTACGTTCGCGACTGCGTTGTAGAACGGGATGTCCGTCCCCACCTTGATCTGAACGTGCCGCGTCGCCCACTTCGTCAGCTCGATCTTGCGCGGGTCCACCACCACCAGTTTGGCGCCGTTCTTGACCGCGCGCTTCATCCGTAGCGATATGACTGGATGCGCTTCTGTAGTGTTCGAACCTGTGACCAGCAGAAAGTCAGTTCCCGCCAGCTCCTCGATCGAGTTCGACATCGCTCCTCTTCCCACCATGACCGCCAGACCGGCGACCGTCGGAGCGTGTCAAGTACGTGAACAGTTGTCGATGTTGTTCGTCCCGATAGCCGTCCGAGCGAACTTCTGCATCAGATAGTTCGCCTCGGTGACCACGCGAGCCGAAGCCCAACAAACTATCGAATCCGGACCATCAGTCGCAATCGCATCCTTGAACTTCGACGAAACCAGATCCAACGCCTCATCCCAAGATGCCTTGCGGAACGTACCGTCAGCCTGCTTAATGAGCGGGTGACGCAGCCGATCCTCACTCCTTACAAACTCCCACGACGCGAACTGACCCTTCACGCAAAGCGACCCCCGGCTCGCAGCCGTGAAGTCCGGCTCCGCACCAATGATCTCCCCGTCGTGCGTCAATATCTCGATCCCGCAACCGACACCGCAGTACGGACAAACCGTCTGCGTGCGATCAACATCCTCGGCCGATATGTCCTGACTGACAACCTTGCGGTCCGTCAACGCGCCAGTAGGGCAGGTGTTGATGCACTGACCGCAGAATGTGCAAGGCGAATCGATGAGTTCGTTGCCAAAGAATGTAAAGATGCTCGAATCCTGTCCTCGACCATCCACCGTAATCGCCGC
>JAAXHR010000158.1 GCA_012270805.1 Dehalococcoidia bacterium | reverse complement strand
GCGCCAAGAACCGCACGACGTTCCTGTTGCGCGAAGCAGTTGAGATGGGGATCGTGCCGTCGCCACGGCTGATTCTAGCGGGGAGACCGATCGCGATCATCGGCGGGCACCTGTCATATTTCGGCACGCAGGCAACGGGGCCGACCGAGTGTCGAGCCGCCGTCCGCCAACTCATCAAAGAAGGCGCCGACTTCATCAAGGTAACGGCAACGGGCGGCAGCACTCGGACGAGCCATCCGTCGAGGCCATCATTCAACATCGACGAGTTCTCGGCGATTACTGATGAGGCGCACAAATTCGGCAAACACGTTTGCGCGCATTGCACTTCTTCAGGAGGCATGGAGAATGCCCTAGAAGCAGATATCGATACGATGATCCACGGCGTCCACCGTGACGCCAATGGCAACGACGTCTATCGGGTCGACATTGCGGATCGAATCGCCGAACAAGGAGTCTTCGTCAACCCGACGCTCGGGCAAGGCTTGGCCAGAATCCGTCAACTCGAGGACAACCCTGATCTGGCGATGGAAGCCGAAGATGTCGATGTGATGCGGCGGGGTTCGGAAGTTCGTATGGATCACGTTGCCAGGATGCGGGACGCAGGCGTCGTGATGGTGGCAGGATCGGATTCGGCTTGGGCGAACTATCCGATGGGAGACTTTCAAACGGAGATCGAAGCACACGTCATGGCTGGCATGTCGAACATGGAGGCGATCGTATCGGCGACTCGCGACTCCGCGCTGTCGTGCCGCGTGGACGACATAGCAGGCACTTTAGAAGTTGGCAAACAAGCGGATGTGCTGGTTGTCGATGGCGATCCAACTAAAGAAATCGCCGATCTGCGCAAAGTCAGCGACGTGTTCTTGGCCGGTTCCAAGATCGACCGTAGCAACCTCGTCTGACCACTACCTATTGCGCCGTGCGCTCAATGTTGGCACAATAGAAGCATGCCAGTCGACATAACAATCGAAGATGTACCCGAACAGCTCCGCGACCAACTCGCAGCCCTCGCGGCGAGCCGTCATCAATCGATAGAAGCGTTTTTACTCGATGAATTCAAACGTATGATCGAGAAGCCTGAAAAAACAAAACAAGAGAAGATTGAGCACAATCGTAAAATTATCCAACGCGCGCGCGAAAGACTTAAGAACAGCAACTCACAGGTAACTTCCGAAATGATCGTTGAATCCATAAGACGTGCGCGGGGGGTGTACGACGATTGACAATCGTCGTTGATGCGTCCATATTTGTATCCGCTTTTGCTGAAGTCGGCGATTACAGCGGTTGGGCATCTGAAATCATTAACAGCGAGGATTTGCATTGCCCCACATTGGTTTACGCTGAATGTGCTCAAGGCTTGAGACGGGTTGAGAGAATCGGTGATCTATCCAGTTTGGAAGCCGAACTTGCGTTACGTGAAATTCTGGAGCTCGACAAATCACTCTATCCCTTCGAACCATACGCTGACCGCGTCTGGGACTTGCGCCATAACCTAACTTGCTATGACGCATGGTACGTAGCCTTGGCTGAATCGCTAGCTTGCCCCTTAGTGACCCTCGACCTGCGAATCAGCCGCGCTGGCGGCATCCAGTGTGAAGTGATTAGACCACATCGTTAAAGTCTTGCCCCGTGCTGATTGCTTATCACCTGATATAGACACAAGACAACCGCTCCAATGCCCTTACCATCACCGCCCGCTTCTATCCACGCTGACTTCTCCGCGATGAATGCCAAGGAGCTTCGTTTGGCGCAGGAGGAGGTCTGGGCTTGGATATCTGTTGCCGAATCGGCATCGTTCGACGACGCGCCAGACGACGAGTTGCTGGATGCTGCCCGCGACGCCCTTAACGACATCATCTCCGAGCGCCGGACATTGCACGGCGACGAAACCGCGCCGCGTGGCGGTTGAACTATGTTTGATAAACTGACTACAAGAGATCCTCTTCCGTCCAGCCCGCCCATCAATGCGGAGGTTCGCACCATGGCACAAACAGCCAACGTAGTAACCAAAGAACAGGTCTACGAAGCCCTCAAAGACGTCTACGATCCAGAGATCCCTGTCAACGTCGTTGATCTCGGCCTCATCTATGATGTTGATGTCGAAGACAACGAAGTGTTTGTGGAGATGACGCTCACTGCGCAGGGTTGCGGCATGGGTCCATACATCGCGCAGCAAGCCGAATGGCGGATTGCCGAGGTCGAGTTCGTTGAGGATGTCGAGGTCGACTTGGTGTTTGATCCGCCGTGGAATCCCGACATGATCACGGAAGACGGCAAACGGCTTCTAGGCATCGATTAAGCTCTGGTATCCGTTTTCCACGCCGAATCAGCATTGACTACTCCGCGCAAAATCACGCCCGCCGAAGAAGCACGCTTGGCTCAAGCTCGGCGGCAGTTCCAAGAACGAAAACGTATTGCCGATTCCCTCAAATCCATTGGAAAACGCATCGGCGTCTACAGCGGAAAAGGCGGTGTCGGCAAGACTACGGTAGCCGTCAACCTTGCCGCCACTCTTGCAAAACAAGACCACGACGTCGCATTGTTCGACTGCGACATCGACTGTCCCAACGTCACGCGTGTGCTTCGTATCTCCGAAGGCCCGGTAGTACGAGACGAGCGCATGATTCCGTCCCAGCGCTTTGGCGTGAAGGTGATGTCGATGGCCTTCTTCCAAGGGAACGAAGAAGAGGCGATCATTTACCGCGGACCGATGATCCACAACGCGATCAACCAGTTCCTCCAGATGACCAATTGGGGTGAGCCGGACTACATGGTAGTGGATTTGCCGCCGGGGACTTCGGATGCGCCTTTGACGGTGATGCAGACGTTGAATCTCGACGGATTTGTGATCGTGAGCACGCCACAGGAGTTGGCTACATTGGATGCCAAGCGGTCGATCAACATGATCCGGAAGATGAATCTGGACGTGCTGGGGGTTGTGGAGAATATGTCGGGCGGGTTGTTCGGCGAGGGTGCCGCTGAGGAGTTGGCTTATGAGATGGGGTTGCCGTTTCTGGGTGCGGTGACGTTGCGCCCAGATTATTTGGACGCGCTCGAGCCGCCAGTGTTGACGAACGAAGACGTTGCGGCAGAATTCGACTATATTGCGCTGGGGGTTACCCGGCAGTTAGCTGGCGTCCGAGTCTGAGGTTTCCGCCAGCAACTCCACTGTCTTTTGCAGCGTCCGCGAGGTGTCTACGGTCTCTGGTCTCTCGTGGCCGATCGGTGAGGAGTTGACGAGGCGGAAGATGTCGGCGGCACCTTTGTGCATGTGGGGTGTTGCACCTGCGGAGCCGAATGTTGCGGAAATCTGCTCCATCTCGTCGATCCATCGGAATGCTTTTGCGCCCAGGCTTTTGACGCCTTGCATGTTTCGCAGTACACCCTGCTGGCTCGACTCCATCTCGGCGACGAATTCGTCGTAGATTCCGAGGTTCATAGCCGAGATCAGCGCGGAGGCATTGAGGGCTGCAGCACCTTTGCTGAGGGATGCGTAGCACATCTTAATCGCTGACGCGCGTCCTACTTCGCCGCCCATCAAGGGCACGGAGATACCGCGCCCGTCAAGTTGTCCCATGATTGCTTCGTGCGGACCTGATGCGTAGAAGCGCGGGGGCTCTCCCCTGCCTGGAGGACTCCCGATGATTCCGCCATCGATGTACTTACCTCCTGCCGCTTCGATTATTTCGTTCATCTCGACCGCTACTGCCGGCGCGACCGGGTTGCAGTCGGCAAACGGTAGCGGTTTACCCGTCTCATTGATGACCGCCGCAACTTGCCGCGCCACATCAACCGCACGTTCTGGAACGAGAACCGAGAGTACGATGTCGGCACGGTCGATCATCTCCGCGAAGTCGGGCACGTCGAGAATGCCAGCGATTTCGGATAGTTCGCGGGTTCGGGCGCTGCGCTGGGTCAGACATGTGATGACCGTTAGGCCGTTTTCTCGGAGCGCGCGTCCGACATTGGAGCCCATGTCGCCGGGGCTAAGGATGGCTACTGTTTTGACGGTTTCCATGGTTGGTTGGCTCCTTGGACGTTCAGTTCGCGGGCGC
>JAAXHR010000159.1 GCA_012270805.1 Dehalococcoidia bacterium | reverse complement strand
TCCTTGGACGTTCAGTTCGCGGGCGCGCTTGGTCAACTTTGCTAACAAGCGCGTTCCCTTCAATGCCTTAGAGGGAACGCGCTTTTTCCTTTTGGATTCCGGTCTCTGCCGGAATGACGGGCGAGGTATTAACCCCGAATGGCGGCCGCTATCGATTCTCCAACGATGCTCGCTTCACCCGGGTTGAGCCCGAAGACGTGGATTGTCAGTGGCGCGTTGTCCATGGTCCGCGTCCACACCGGCGGATCCATATCCTTCAACTTGACGACCAGGTCTTCGTTGTTGAAACCGACGACATCTTCGTCTACGCCGATCGTCACTCCAAACGGCTGATGTGCGATGATGTTGTCGATCAACTCAGCAGTAACGCCAGGAATGCCTCGTAGCGGCTTGATGATCTCCAAGCTTTCTTGCTCGGCGGCAGCCAGCCGGCTCTCGTGGTCCAACTTGAACCAGCGCTGAACGGCCGCTACGCAACCCATAATCTCTTGGCGGTCGACCTTGTGCGGGCGACCAACACCGCGAATTCTCCGAGATTCGTAGCCGACAAAAGAGTGACGGCTGATGGCATCGATGATCTCTTCCGTGCCCATAGCAAGACCAGTGGAGTGTGGCGCGCCCATATATTTGGCGGCGATGCACTGGAAGTCGGCACCCATTCGCACGTATTTGCCGAAGTTCTCGAGCGGGAAGATCTGTCCGGCGGCATCGACGGACGCATAAACGCCGGCATCTTTGGCGATCTCGATAACCTTGTCGAGCGGAACGACGTTCGGGTCTTTCGGTGCTTGCTCTACTACAGGAACGTGAATTGCACACGTCTTATCGGTGATCGCTGCACGAATGTCGTCCTCGTTGGTGCCGTTTTCATCGCCGGCGAAAACCAGCTTTGCCCCGGCGAGCTGCAAGCAACGGTCGTACCAGTACTGTTCGCGATGCTGAAGCACGATCTCGTCTTTCAGGCCCGTTGTGTCTGGCAGCTGTTGGATCAGACCATCGTCGCCACCGGCCATGAATGCTGCGGTGCCGAGAGTAAGCGCGGAACCTGCACCGGAGGTGATGTATGCCGCGGGCACTCCGGCCAATCTCGCGATCTCGTCGCCTGCCGCCTTTTCCAGCTCGATGAGGGGTATGAATGCGCTATCGGCGCGATCCATCGCCTCTTTCACTTCGGGCACCGGCGTCGAGCCGCCCAGCAAAGTAACGCTGCCAGTCGCGTTGATGACTGGCTGAGCTCCGAGCTCCTTGTAGATCGCTCCCCACTCCGATGTAACCATTATTCAACCTCCAAGTCGGGTCAACTTCGCAAACCACGCCGATGTTTCACTACAGTGGTTTGTTGATTTTGTATTCTAACGTTGATTCATCGATTGCACGTCGTAAATTCGCGATCGTGATCGAACCCGAATCGGCGAAGATGCGAAACCAAAGAGGCACCTAAGCGAAATGCTTACCGACACATCTGAGATCAC
>JAAXHR010000130.1 GCA_012270805.1 Dehalococcoidia bacterium | reverse complement strand
GCACTGCATCCGGCAACGAAGAAGGTAGTAGTGCGGAGGTATCCGAAGTCTCTGGCGGGGAGTCTGACGGCCAGGAGCTCAACGAAGCCAGGATGTCTAGCCCGATCATTCCGCTCGGGCAGACGTGGAAAGGCAACCTCGGTCCGCTAGTCATCGATGCCCGCTTCGATGCCGCGACTCAATCCGTCATCTCGGGGGTGCAGAACACTGCCTCGCAGAGGGTCTGCTACGTTCAAGCCGAACCTCACCTGAAGTCTGGCACGACAACTGTCGGCGAGCTAGGGCCCGACAAGCTCGGTGACCTCAATCCCGGACAAACCGCGACGACCAACGTGGGCGTCGCCAGCGAATCCGCACTCGAAGGAGTTGCGTTCGACGGATACGTCGTTCACATGGAAGTGTTCGACTGCGCGGGCCCCGGACCTCAGCCTCACACCGGAGGGGGAGAGACGAAAGAGATCGGCGGTGAAGGCGGTGCCGAACATGGCACAAGCGGCGGCGAAGAAGGCAGCGCGGCCTACCAGTTGACGCGTAACGAGACCTTCGACATGATCCGTAGCGGCGCCCGGCTGATCCTGAACTACGACGCAGTTAGCAACTCATTTAAAGGCACTGTGGAGAACACCACCAGCAACTTTCTGACGCGCGTCAGGATCGAAGTGCACCTCTCCAATGGGACCGAGCTCGGTCCCACGACGCCGATCAACATGGCTCCGGGGCAGAGAGTTGGAGTTATCCTGCCCTCGACGCAGGAACCCTTCACCGGATGGGTCGCGCATGCCGAGGTAGGTGGCGGTGAAGGCTCTAGCGAGCATGTCGGCGACCGAGAGTCTGGCGGTGAGCATGACGGACACAGTGAGCGAAGCGGAGGCGGTTAGAAATGACAGCAGATCGCCCGCGGAAGAAGCCAATGACGCAAGTGTGACAATCTGAGCGATAGACGCGGCACCCCTTAGGTGCCGCGTCTCGAACTATGTATCAAGGACTTCCGATGAGCGGCAACGTATTGATAATCGAAGACGATTTGAGGATCGCAAACTGGATCAAGACCTACTTCGAGCGAGCCGGGTTCTCTGCCGAGGTTGCGCATGACGGCGAAAAAGGTCTCGACCTGGCCCGTTTCCTGAATCCAGACCTGATAATCCTCGATCTCATGCTCCCGCGCCTCGATGGAGTGGACCTGTGCAGGATCCTGCGCCGAGAATCGGATGTCCCGATCATCATGCTGACTGCAAGGGAAGCACTAGCCGAAAAAATTCTCGGGCTGGACAGCGGGGCTGACGACTACATCGTCAAGCCATTCGATCCGAAGGAAGTTATCGCTCGCGCCGATGCCGTCCTCCGCCGTGCTAAGGGCAGAGTCCAGCAGGTTGTAACACATGGAAGCATCACGCTGAACGAAACCACTCGGAGCGTGACCGTCGGTGAAGAACCTGTCGATTTGAGCCAAGCTCAAATCGCTTTGCTATCGACGTTCATGCGTCATCCCAACCAGGTCCTTACCCGTGATCAACTGATCTCGCTCACCTTCAACCACCAATTCCGCGGGTTCGACCGCGCCATCGACAGCCAAGTCGCCCGCTTGCGCAAGCACATCAACAGACACGGCAAGCAACCCATTCAGACCGTTTACGGTACCGGTTATAAGTTCGTGGTGGAGGATGAATGATGTCCCTGCGCTGGCGAATCATGGGTTCGATGGTCTTTGTCATCGTTCTAACCGTATTGATCAACGTTGCTGTGGGCTACTACACCACGCAGGCCCGTCTAGGTGTGTTCGTAGAACAGATAGGCGATAACGAAGCGATTCAGTTGGCCCGGAACCTGAGTCGGGAGTACACCGCTACCGGTGGTTGGGAAACGGTGGACAACGCATTGTCAGAGGCCGGATACATCTACTACAGTGCTCAGGAAGGGGAGGGTCATACAGAAAGTGAACGGGAATCCTCAGAGTCTTTCCACAAAGATCGGGTAAGAGTCGTCATCGCCGGTATCGATGGACGCGTGGTGAAGGACAACCTGTCCAATCTGGCATCCGGAACCATCGCATCCGATCTCGAAGGACATCGCGAGACTGTATTCGATTTAGCTACCAACCAGCCAGTCGCCCACGTCTATGTAGACGTGAACCGCGAGTTCCTATCGACCGAGTCGCGCGGATTTCTCAACACACTTTTGTACATCACGCTAATCGGCGGAGTGCTGACCGCCGGGGTCACAATGCTTCTGGCCTCTCGGTTGTCCAAGCGCATCACTACACCAGTAACGGCCTTGACTGAAGCGACCCAGGCAATCGCTCAGGGAGATACGACCCAGCTACCGGTAACATCCTCCGATGAGGTTGGTCGGATGAGCGACGCTTTCAACCAGATGACCTCCGCTTTGGAAACTCAACGCGAGCTCCGCAGACGCCTGATAAACGACGTCTCACATGAACTCAACACCCCGCTGAGTGTCATTCAGCTGGAGGCGAATGGGCTACGCGACGGTCTTCAGACACCTCAGGAAGCCTCCGACCACATCATCCAGGAAGTAGATAGACTACGCGGTCTCGTAACTGACCTTGACTGGCTAGCGGAGACAGACCGAGGCGAGTTGCGACTCGCCCTCCAAGCGGATTCGGTTTATGAGCTGCTGAACGCAGAGTTGAGCCGTTGGCAACCACAAGCCCACGTTCGACAGATCGAATTATCGCTACAGGTACTCGGTGACCTCCCGGACATCGATTTCGACCGGGTACGCATGAGTCAGGCACTCGGAAACGTTATTAGCAACGCCATCCACGGCACCGCGGTCGGTGGCAAAATCATGCTTGGCGCGAGAGTAGAGAGCGAAAATGAGCTGGCTATCTACATCACCGATGACGGGACGGGAATCCACCCCGCAGACCTTCCTCACATCTTCGACCGCTTCTATCGTACTGACCAGTCCCCTAGTCGTGGGATAGACGGCACAGGTCTTGGACTGGCCATCACCCGGGCTATTGTCGAAGCGCACGGTGGGACAGTTACCTTGACAAGCGACGGATTTGGTCTGGGGGTTAGTGTGACTATCCGCCTTCCCCTGAACCAGAGAGCATCGTCCTCCTCACCCGCTAACTCCGCCGCAAGAACGGCCGCCACAGCGGCAACGAACTGACAGACAGCTCGTCAGCTTAGGATTGGCTCATACTCGGTCATCACATTGGCC
>JAAXHR010000207.1 GCA_012270805.1 Dehalococcoidia bacterium | reverse complement strand
CGGCATCGGCATGTTCTCGTACGCCACCGTGTGGTGCTCACCGATCCAGAACTCGTCGAAACCCAACTCATCAGCACGGATCACAAGCTCCATGTCCTCGTCGTAAGCCTGTGCGACTGGCTTGGCAGGATCATGGAACGGCATGATGAAGATGCCAGATTTTATCTTGGGCATGGAGGATCAGCAGGTTTCACGCGGCTTCAAGAATCGTTGGAGTAAGTATAAGATCATTGACTCGTTACGCATTCATCTCTAGACCCAGAATCGGTCAACCGTTCGAGTCCGTCATTGCATAAGTTGCAGTCGCATGGGAAATCTCACCAATGCCAAGGCTCTCGTCGGTTTCTCGGCAGCAACATGCGCCACAAATGATCGCTTCGTGCGCCTTCGGCTTTCTTGACGTATCTGACAAGAGACGTGCCATACAACCCGCCGGGAATAGAAATAGCCACGATTACCGGCCAATTGGCAGCAGTCGCGTCCCAGTAACCCACTTCAGGGTGGTTTGCCTTCACATAGACGTATACGAGCAAAGAGCCTAACACTGCGAAAGTGGCACCCCCCAACACGAAAGCCAGTGCTGCAAGACTGACTAGCTTGACAAATGGATTCCGACGCGTGCTCGTGCTATCTTCCTCACGACCTCTCTCGGTAGTGGAGCGCACAGAGGCTTCGGCGTCAACCACACCAGTAGTATCATCATCTTCTGTTCGATGCGCCGACGAATCGTTTTCGAACCGGTACCGGTGATTTTGGTCGTTATTGTCTGGCCTTTCGGCCATCACTCCCCCGCCTCTGCCAGCAACTTCCGCAGATCCGAGATCTGATCCCGCAACTGCGCCGCGGTCTCGAACTCTAACTCCCGCGCCGCACGTTTCATCTGACGCTCCAAGTCCTTGACGATCCGCGTCAACTCGTCCTTCGGCAAACCCACCTCAGCGCCAAATGGCTCGCCCTCGTCGGCCAACACCGTCGGCTCTAACTGCCGTACTCGGTCATTGATATCGCGAATATCTTTGACGATGGTATACGGTGTGATTTCGTTCTCCAGGTTGTGCCGCGTCTGCAACTTCCGACGACGTTCCGTCTCCGAGATCGCAAACGTCATCGAGTCGGTGTACTTGTCCGCATACATCACCACCTTGCCTTCGATGTGCCGCGCAGCCCTGCCGATCGTCTGTATCAATGATGTCCCGGAGCGCAAGTAGCCTTCTTTATCCGCATCTAAGATCGCCACCAGCGACACCTCCGGCAGATCCAACCCTTCTCGGAGCAGGTTGATGCCCACGACAACGTCGTAGACACCTAGTCGCAAATCGCGCAGTATCTCAGTGCGCTCAAGCGTGTCGATCTCCGAATGCAGATAGTGGACTCGTATCCCTAGCTCGCGCAGATAATCCGCCAAATCCTCCGCCATCCGCTTCGTCAACGTCGTTACCAACACTCGCTGCTGCTTCGCCGTCGTCGCTCGAATACGCTCGATCAAGTCGTCGATCTGATTCTCGGTTGGCAGAACCTCGATCTCCGGATCGATCAAACCAGTCGGCCTGATAATCTGCTCGATTCTCTGCTGTTCATGCGCCCCCTCATACGGACCCGGCGTAGCGGACACGTAGATGATCTGATTGACCCGATCCTCAAACTCCTCGAATGTCAGGGGCCGGTTGTCGATCGCCGATGGCAAACGGAAACCATATTCGACCAAGTTCGTTTTCCGCGCGTAGTCGCCGTGATACATCCCTCGAATCTGTGACAACGTCATGTGCGATTCGTCGATGAACATCAGGAAATCTTCAGGGAAATAGTCCAGAAGCGTCCACGGTGCCGAACCGGCAGGGCGTCTTCCTAAAGGACGTGAATAGTTCTCGATACCCGGGCAAGTGCCGGTCTCGTGTAGCATCTCAAGGTCGAAGAGCGTCCGCTGTTCTAACCGCTCCGCCTCCAGCAGCTTTCCTTCGCCGTGGAACAGCTCCAACTGCTCCTCCAGCTCCGTCCGAATATCCTTCAGTGCATCGGCGAACTCCTCCTCTGGAGTGATGAAGTGCTTGCCCGGATAGATGTCGTACTCTTCTGCCTCGTTAAGGATTTCCCCGGTCAGCGGGTCGATCACCGTGATGCGTTCGATCTCGTCGCCGAAGAACTCGATGCGGACCGCCAACTCCTCGTCTGCCGGCATGATCTCAAGCGAATCGCCCCGCACCCTGAACGTCCCGCGTCGCAGATCCATCATATTGCGATCGTAGTACATCCCCACGAGCCGCCGCGTCACCCGAGTCAACCCCGGTTCATCGCCCACGCGAAGCCGCAATGTTATCTGGTTGTACTCCTGCGGCGATCCGAGACCGTATATACACGATACGCTAGCAACGATCAATGTGTCCCGTCGCGTCATCAACGACCGTGTCGCTGCGTGCCTTAAACGGTCGATCTCCTCGTTGATGTCCGTCTCTTTCTCGATATACGTGTCCGACCTAGGGATATACGCCTCTGGCTGGTAGTAGTCGTAATACGACACGAAATACTGCACCGAGTTGTTGGGGAAGTAGGTCTGAAACTCTGTCGCCAACTGCGCCGCAAGGGTCTTGTTGTGAGCGATCACCAGCGTCGGGCGTTGCACCTTTTCGACGATGCTAGCCATCGTGAAGGTCTTGCCTGATCCAGTTACACCCAGCAACGTCTGGTGCTTGAGACTCTTGTTGACGATTCCTTCGACGACCTTGTCGATGGCGTGAGGCTGGTCGCCCTGAGGAGAGAATTCGTGCTCGATCTTGAACTCGCCAGTCGTCGGAGCGGTGATCGGAATTGGCTCTGCGATGGTGGTCATATTGCGATTTTACTCATGTTCTAGATACAGTTCAGAAATTAAAGTTGCGGATAATGAGAACGCACTCGTTTTCACCATGCGCGACTAGCAATGAACACAAGGTTACAAGGGCCCGACAACGACCCGGAAAATGACCGGTCGCGGCGTACAAACGAAGACGAGATTGACCTCCGCTATCGCTACTACGAACTCGACGAGGACGAATCCGGCGACTACGATCCACCCGAGCGACGTGCCTACGATGGATGGTCCACCGAAAAGAAGTCGGATAGCCCTTGGTGGGTCAAAGCCGGGATCGCCATCGTATCGATCCTTATCGTCCTCGGACTCGTGGCGGGATTGGCGGGACCATTCCTTGGATCGTTCGGATCTGACGAACCGGAACGCATCGAATACGTGCCGGCACAGGTGGTCGAGGTCGTCGATGTTCGAACGATCATCGTCGACATCGACGGCGAACTTGCCACGGTCCGCTACATCGGAGTCGAACCGCTGCCACTGGAAAGCGCTTGGTACGACGTTGGCATATTGGCGCATCAACAACTCGTCGGCAACAGCGAGGTGCTGTTGGAAGCGGATGAAGTCGACACCGACGACTTCGGACGACTGCTGCGTTACGTCTACGTCGACCGCGCTATGATCAATGGCCTCTTGTTGCGCAATGGCATCGCGCTGCCCGGCGAAGAACGAGACGGATTGCATCGTCATCACGCCAACCTGCAAACCTGGGGCGAAGCCGCACGATTCGAGCAACGCGGACATTGGAGCGGTGCACCGCCGCGATTTGTGACCGACGAAGGCATCAACTGAAGGTCTCATACTTGCCTCGTATTGCTCGAAAGACCGTGTCAAACGAGGTCAAAGTCAGACGCGCAGCCCCCAGACGTCATCGGTCTAGTATTGGCAACCCTTTGACGCGCTTCAAAGTCGTTCTTGACCGCGACTATGCCCGACTCTGGGGCATCGGTATCTCCACCAACACCATGCGCTGGCTCGAGACTGTTGCGCTCGGCGTATTCGTTTTCGACCTCACAGAATCCGCATTCCTAGTCGGATTCGTCGGATTCCTCCGCATGGCACCCATGCTCGTCCTCGGAGCGTTCATCGGCGCCTTCTCCGACCGCGCAAATCGGCGCGCTATCCTCGCCATCGCAAACATCATACTCGCCGCTATCTATCTCATCCTTGCCCTCCTGATCCTGTCCGACCGCATTGAACTGTGGCACGTCTCACTCGGAGCTTTCATCGCCGGCATCGTATGGGCCACCGATTTTCCGGTCCGACGAGCCATGATCGCCGACACGGTGCCCGCCGACCGCGTCTCATCCGCATTCGGAGTCGATATGGCATCCAGCAACTTCTCTCGCGTCATCGGCCCACTCGTGGGCGGAGCCTTTCTCCAAGAGATCGGCATGCAGGCCGTCTACTTCCTCGGCACCGGGCTATTCGTCGTCGCTTCTGCCCTCGCCTTCTCGATGCTCATCATCCGCAAACCGACCACTGCCGCGGTCCGTACTCCCGCCACCACCAGCAACTTCGACCTCCGCAGCGGCATCAGACACATCATGGGCGACGGAGTCCTTCTCGTCACCATCATCGTCACCATCACAATGAACCTCTTCGCCTTCCCCTACCAGCAGATGATCCCGGTGCTCGGAGCAGAAAAGCTGATGGTCGCCCCCGTATTCGTCGGCCTCCTCCTCAGCGTTGAGGGCCTCGGAGCCACCCTTGGCGCCCTCACCATCGCCGCGGCTGCGCAGCCCCGACACTTCACCCGCGTCTACACCTATGCCTCTCTCGGCTTCCTCGCCGTCATCGCCGCTTTCGCCCTCGCTCCTTGGTACTGGCTGGCCGTCCCTCTACTCTTCATCGGCGGCTTCGGAATGTCCGGCTTCGGTACCATGCAATCCATCATCGTGGTCTCATCCACTCGGCCTGAGATGCGAGGCCGCGTCCTAGGCGTCCTGGCGGTAGCCATTGGCTCCGGCCCCATCGGCGCGCTTCACGTAGGCTGGCTAGCCACACAGATCGGCACCGACACTGCCGTCCTAGCCATCGCCATCACCGGCATGATCCTAACCGCTCTCCCAGTACTAATCTGGCGGAAATACCTTCGGAGCATTCCAAGATATCGAAAATGACAATCTCTCTATCGTCATTCACAACCGCTCGGAACCGAGATGGGACCTATTCGCTGACGCTCGCACAGTTGACCAGCGTGTTCCTCACTGAAATCGAAACCTTACTAGGACCTCGCGACTCAAAGTTCACCTACGTCGGTTTAGAAATCGATGAAACTCCCAACGCCTCGCCGAGAATCTGGTTTCCCTACTCCGGCCATCCTGTACGCGACCAAGGAAAACGATCCAAACACGTCATCATTCGGCTAACCGAGAAAGCCCAAACTGACGCCAACCTTGCCATCTGGCAGCTAGCCCGCGAATGCGTCCATCTCATCGATCCATGGAACATCGACGCAGAGGGCCGGCCTACGAACCTTCTCGAAGAAGGATTGGCGGCTTGGTATCAACACACGATCGTGCAAGGGATACCACTGGATCCGCCGTATGCCGAAGCCAAAGCGCTAGTCGATCCGCACATGCCTAATCTGGCCACGGCCATCAGACACATACGCACAGATCACAAAATCCGCATCGGCGACATTGAAGACCCGGACCTATTGATGAGGCATTGCCGTGAGATGGACAGCAAAATCGCCGAAAACCTGTGCCTCCGATTCTCATCAACTGAGGAGCAATCCTAACGCTCTCCACATTAATTGCCGACGGTCCGGCCTCATCGGCATCCTCCACGTCGGCTCGCTATCCACTCAAATCGGCACTTACACCGCCGTCCTAGCCATCACGACCGGTTTCGTGCTGACGCGGTTACTGTCATGGCTTGGCGAAAGTATTTGCGGAGTATTCCAAGATATCGATGTTAATCATCTGGGGTTTCCCCCGCTCTGCGGGGGAAATGTCCCGCAGGGACAAAGGGGGCGCGCAACTGATCCGATATCCTGACCAGCACGTGCGCGCCCTAGGCATCTCAAATTTCGTAAGATATCTAGCCAGCAACCGACCATACGACAATACGATCCAACGGTACCAACGAATTCAATCCGTAACTCGCGATGACAGAGATCAAATGGCACTTCCGCAAAATGGAGCGGACCGAGATGAACCAAGACATAGAACTCGGTGAGATGTTCGGTGATGAGGCGATCAACGAACCGTTGAGTGTGCGATTAGTCCGCGAAGTCATTCAGAACTCTCTGGACGCGAGTGTAGCGAAGAAGCTGAAAAGTGGTGAGAGAACGGTAGAAGAGCCGGTCCGTATTCGATTCTCGCTGGATGGACTCTCCAATCCCTTACCTGCAGCGAAGGCGTCGCGTTACTTTTCGGGATTGCAGGAACACCTGGTCGCGGTTGAAGGGATAGACGAAACGGTCCGCGAAAAATCGCGCATAAACAAGCTGCTCGAACATGACGTACCCTTCATCGTCATCGAAGATGACGGTACAACCGGCTTACGCGGTGATCCTGAAAGATACGACGATCCCGATCCCGATTCGACTGACATTGACGACTTTTACTGGTTTTTTCGGAATGTTGGGCGTTCCGGCAAAGGTGCCACCGAGAACGGTTCTTGGGGACTCGGAAAATGGGTTTTGCCTGATGCATCGGGCGCAAGCGTTTTCTTCGCTTTGACTACTACCGATGAAGATACGCTTTTGATGGGACAATCCGTCCTCAAAGAACACCACGTAAACGGCACGAAATTCGCACCTCATGGATATTGGTCCATACCTGAAAACGACGGATTTGCGATGCCGTTGCGCTTTAGCAACCATGATCATCATTCCACTGTCAGCGGATTTATCTCAGATTTCGGATTAACACAACGTGACGAACCAGGTCTTTCAGTTGTAATTCCCTTCCCGCGGGTATCGGATGCAGTCGAAGGCTCGTCTTACAGGCTCGATACCAAGGAACTCATCAAAGCAGTGGTTCACAACTACTTCTATCCGATTGTGCACGGATGGCTAGAGGTACGGATAAGCGGTGAATCCGGCGAAATCCCTGCGAACATAACCGCTGACACCATTCACGACATCGTAGATGTAATAGAGGCGACTGGTGTCGGACAATGGACTGCTCGTAGCTATCGACGCGTATTCAATATGTTTGAAGAAATTTCGGCGTTATCAACGTCGGATTACACGATTCTGACCGTTCCACCGGTCGCAGACGACGAATATATCCACGCCGAAGACCTACGGGCGTTGGAGAAAAGATACAAAGTAGGTGAGCTATTGCCATTCGTTATCAACACGAAAGTGCAACACAAGAATGGCAGTGAATTCGATACAAAGTTCAATGTGTATCTCCGTCAGGATCAGGATTTGGAGATCGGGCACGACTATTTCATTCGTGGCACGCTGTCAATTCCGCGAATAGACCGCATAAAGGATTTCAAAGCACTGGCACTGATAGTCGTAGACGAAAACGAGCCTCTAGCCGAGATGTTGAGAGATTCGGAGCCTCCTGCTCATACTGAATGGCGCCCGAGAGCCAAACGTGTTCACAATCGATGGACGAGACCACAAAACCGAATTTCATCGGTGATGAACTCAGTGAGGAACATCCTATCGTTCATCGAAAATCAGCCCTCCGGCTTGCAAAAGGACGCGTTTCTAGATTTGTTCGCTATCCCTGGTTCGGGGATCGCGGCCGAATCCAGCGGCGATTCTGGAGGTGGCACCAAGACTGAGTCTCCCAGAAAACCGATCGAGTCTGGCAAACCCAGCCCATTCACTGTGTCTCCTATCAGAGGCGGTATCTCGATAAACGCGTCAAACAGTGTTGACGACATGCCTGAACGGGTCATCGTGCGCGCGGCGTACGATGTGCCACGCGGCAATCCATTCGCGAAGTTCAACGAAAACGATTTCGCGTTCCGGAATAAGAATGGGCTCCGGACTACCTTGCTACGAATCAATTTGGTTGGTGGCGATATTGTGGAAGACGACGGAAAATCCCCCGTCGGCGCGAACGCGATTCGGCTGTGGGTGAAGGATCGCGACAACTTCAGTTTCAAGATAAGCGGCTTCGATCAGTACCGCGATGTCGTCGTCAAGATTGATCCGGACGAAAACAACTGACATTCGAAAGCTTATGAAACGAACAGTTAACTTCACGAACCGCCAGCGGATCGAAAAAGTAGAGTCGACATTACCATTCACGAGTCTACTGGTGATGCGTCTCCCTCATTCACGGCTCATCTAGATTTCGACGGGCTCAACCTGCCGCAGGATGCCGACATCGTAATCTCATCCTACCGATTGAGCTTCGCGATGCGATTCGACTGGGGTACCGTCGCCACACCGGAACCTCCTGCGGATACGCGCCTTACTGAAACCCCCGTAAACCCGAGATTCAGAGTAATGGTTCTGTCGCCAGACGGTTCCGGCCGGATCTACGCGATGTGCGATCGAATTACGCCCTCGCGTGGCGAAGAAGGTGTCAAGTCTCTGTTGTGGCTAGACGAGGTCGACAACCTCGGAGAAGAGG
>JAAXHR010000462.1:2889-6526 GCA_012270805.1 Dehalococcoidia bacterium | reverse complement strand
GATCAAGGGGGATTTAAAGGGGGTTTAAATAGAGGGCATCCTAGTCGCAAAGTCATAATAACCCCCAGTAAAACCGAAGATGCGGTCGATCTGGCGGCTGTTATGAAACATCTAGGCGAGCGCGGATGCATCAACGTTCTGGTTGAGGCGGGCGAGCGATTGACGGGCGGACTTTTCGACCGCGGCTTGGTCGACAAAGTGGTCGCCTATCTCTCAACGGATAAGATTATCGGCGGTTCCGACGCACTCTCTCCAGTCGGCGGTCACGGGCCGTCGCTGATGAGCGATGTCGCAAGATTGAAAAACGTTCGCGTGGAACAATTTGGTGCGGATATCGCGATCATTGGCTACGTTGGTTGAATTGTGGAGATGATGGAATGTTCAGCGGAATAGTCGAAGAGGTAGGGAGAGTCGAAGCGTTCGACCCATCAAGCGGTCATCTGGATATTCATGCCAAACGGGTGCTGTCGGGCGAATTCGGGCTACGAGTCTCCGACAGCGTATCGGTCAGCGGTGCCTGTCTGACGGTTGTCAACTTCGAGTCGAGTGCTTTCTCCGTCGACGTGACCCCGGAAACCCAACGCGCAACCTGGTTTTCGCAACTCAAAAAAGGCACACACGTCAACCTTGAACGCGCGTTGCGCTTCGGCGCTGTTGTCGGCGGTCACTTGGTCCAGGGTCACGTCGAAGGCCTTGGTCGCATCACCGACATTCGTCATGATGGCGATGCGAAGTTGATCACTGTCCGATCCCACAGCCAGATCATGCGCTACATCGTCGAGAAAGGTTTCGTCGCCGTCGATGGCGTCAGTCTCACGGCGTTCAATTGGCGTCCCGAAAGCTTCACCTTCACCTTGATCCCATACACCGCGATCCACACGACTCTCGGCGTCTTGAAGGTCGGCGACGCGGTTAACATCGAAACTGATCAGACCGGTAAATACATCGAACGCTTCGTAACCCAGCCTCTTTCGTTCAGCGAAAGGGGTGCGAGCACGCAAAGCCCAAAGGACCGACACCAGAGCGGAGCATGACCGCCGATAATAATCCCGAAGCAAATGACCCCAGATCACAAAACGACAGTCTCCGAAACCGCAGAGTCGGTCGAGCGCGCTATCAAGCGCGTCCGATCGGGCGGCATCGTCATTATGGTCGATGATGAGGACCGCGAGAACGAGGGCGACTTCGTGATGGCGGCCGAGGATGCGACTGCGAAACAGATCAACTTCATGGCCGTTCACGGGCGCGGCCTGATCTGCGTCCCCATGGAGGGGGAAGACCTCGACCGCCTCGAAATGCCGATGATGGTGCGCAACAACACGTCCCCGCACTCGACGGCGATGACTGTCGCGGTTGACGCGGCTTACGGGATCACAACCGGGATATCATCGGCTGATCGAGCGCACACGATCAGATTGTTGTCAGAACCCGAGGCGTCGGCTGAGAACTTTGTTCAACCCGGTCATGTGTTTCCACTCCGATACCAAGAAGGCGGAGTTCTAGTGCGTGCAGGCCATACCGAGGGATCGATCGACCTGGTCCGGGCGGCGGGCAAACGGTCTGCGGCGGTCGTATGCGAGATCATGAATGACGATGGCACGATGGCGCGGCGGCCGCAACTCGAAAAAATCGCCAAGAAGCACGACATCCCCATCGTCTCGATTGCGGACATCATCGCCTACCGTTTGAGTCGGGAGTCGTTTGTCCAGCGCGTGACTGAGACAAGTTTGCCTACGAAGTGGGGCGAGTTCAGGTGTGTTGCGTATCGGAGCAATGTGGATCCGGCGGAGCACATCGCGTTAGTAATGGGGAAGATCGATCCTGAGGAGCCCGTTGTAGTGCGTGTTCATTCGGAGTGTTTGACGGGTGACATTTTCGGTAGCCAGCGTTGCGATTGTGGCGAGCAGTTGAATGCCGCGATGTCACAGATCGCTGAGGAAGGTGTGGGAGCGCTGGTCTATATGAGGCAGGAGGGCCGCGGTATAGGGCTGATCAATAAATTGAAGGCGTATCGGTTGCAGGACAACGGCCTTGACACCGTTGAAGCCAACAACCGCCTCGGCTTCCAGACCGATCTCCGACACTACGGCGTCGGCGCGCAGATCCTCCTCGACCTCGGCATCCGCAAGTTCCGGTTCCTAACCAACAATCCCAAGAAAGTCGCCGGTTTGGAAGGCTTTGGCCTCGAAATGGTCGAACAGATCCCGCTCAACTCCCCCGCCAACGATCACAACCAAAGGTACCTCAAGACCAAGCGCGAACGGATGATGCATCAGATCGATCTGGGCGATGATGAAGAGGAGCCGTCAGGCCCGGCCGCTAGTAGGCGTCGTACGCGGTTGGGTGGATAAACGTAGGAGAGGTTGATGGCAGCGATTGAAAAAGGTGCCGGTGAGTCGCCCGCAGAGTTTTTGGATGGATCGGGTTTGAAGATCGGGATTGCGGTGGCGCGGTTCAATTCGGATATCACGTACAAAATGCGGGATCTGTGTTTGACACGGTTGGGAGAGTTAGGTGTGACGGTTGAGAAGTCGCACGTTTTCGATGTGCCGGGGTCGTTCGAGTTGCCGTTGGCAGCGCGGGCTTTGTTAGATCCACCGGTGTCGGTTGATGCCGTGATTGCGATTGGCGCGGTGATCCGGGGCGAGACGGATCACTATGAGCATATTGCGAATGCCGCCTCGCAGGGGTTGTTGAGGGTCTCGGAAGATAGTTTGAAGCCCGTGATATTTGGAGTGCTGACTACCGATACGGTAGAGCAGGCAGTAGAACGGATCAAGCAGGCACCGGGGTACGCTGATTCGGCGGTAGAGATAGTGAACCGCTTGAACGGGATAGGAGAGAGGCGTTGGCGAATTGGGTTGGTGTAAAGTTTTACACCTGGACCGGCACCATCGTCCAAAACTCCTGTTTTTCAAAATGCCGCGGCTGTTCGGTTTACGGAATTGATTGCGCGATTGGTGTTCGTCCTGTCAAACGATACGATCAATCGTCCCAAACAATTTCGGCAAATTCCGCTCAAAGATACGAAAACCCGTCCCGTGATTCCTTGCCGCTCCGCTTGGCCTCAGATACATCCGAATGTCGATTGTCACGGTGCCATTGGCGAAACCGTCCCTAAAAGTCAATGAACTTGGCTCCGACAAAATCTCCGCCTCGTTGTAGTGGAAATACTCCTTACCGTCGACTCTCTTTGAATCCGCATGTACAAACAACATTCTTTCGAACTTGGTAACGAACTTCCCAACGATGTAATACATATCCCAAGTCGCTAGCAGCGTATCACTTGGCATGTGCGTCATGAAAAGTTGCGTAGCGTCTTCAGACACCGAAAGCAGCAACCCTAAAGCGTTCGATTCAGTAGCCGAAACCGTCGTGTAAAGTGCTGGACGATCCCTCGTCTCGTCAAAGTACCCCCATCTTTGGACGAGTTCCTTGTTCTTGAACTTCCAAACCGCTCGGTTGAATGTAAAAAGAGTGATCAGATTGTTGGTGTTCGACCTTGTCGCTTTAACTTCAACACGACCACCGATATCCGGAATCGGCAAGTTGTTCTCGGCCAACCCCAATCGCGTTTCCAGAGTATGTCCGATTCCAGTCGGTCCCGATCTCTCCGATGGAACAAACCCCTCAGCGT
>JAAXHR010000462.1:0-2857 GCA_012270805.1 Dehalococcoidia bacterium | reverse complement strand
GACTTCATCGTCTTGCCCAATTTGCCCGGAACATTTGATGGCGAATTCATCGAGGGCATTCGCTTGTTCGGAATATTGCGGTGGAATGTATCCACATGCTCGAAACCGTTCATTTCAAAGAACGCAGTTGTCGATTCCGCGGTCGGTATTTCCAATCCCTTCACCGTCCGATTGCCGACCACATAGCAAACGTAACCACCTGGCCTCACGACGCTAGCGATGTTACCGATCGACTTGCGGTAGTCGACGAAGAACGACGCAACCTCGTCAGCTCTCCGAGCATCCACATCGGCGATCTCAGCAATCACATCGTCCAGTTCCTCGAATCCGAACTTGACGCCACCTGCGAGTTTGGAACCTCCCATAAGCGAGTTATCCACCCGGTTCGCTTTGTCGTAACCAAGCCATTGCGACGACAACCGTGAGAATTGTCCATAAGCCACCGTCGTCTTCGAATCCCCGTACGGCGGCGAGGTCACAACGATATCCACCGATTGAGGCCTTAATATCTCCGTCGGAATCTCAACTACGGTGTTGAAGCCATAGACTGAGGGAATTGAGAGTTCATCGCCAAGAGCATGATCGAGCGATTCAAAAGCCCTTCGGTTGTCGTTCAGCACTCCAGCCATAGTCGACCACACATCAGGGTTGTGATCTTCGATGCGCTCGCGCGGCATCCGCACAAGTTTGAATTCGGAGTTCTTCGTCCAAGACACCTTCCGCACCGTAAGGCTGAACGCCACTCTGAAGAAGTCCGCGACATGCCCCGATTCGATCCGGTCAATGTAGCCACGCACCAATGCCAATTCGCGCTGCACCTGTTCGCTGAACCAATAATCCACATTCGGAATGTCCGGCACCTCGACATGACCATTACTTGAACCAGACGCTCCAAGCCCAAATGCGAGGAAATCCCCTATTTCGTTGTCAACACGATAGAGGTCGATCGGCGCGGTCTTAGTCCTGGCGATGAGACGCGCCAAAGGGTTGAGATCCGTCCCTGTCGAATCAAGGTTCGCCAACATCCCTTCAAGCAACGTCGTTCCAGTCCCGCAATAAGGATCGAGAAGAACACCATCCTCCCGACCATACTTGCCGATCAACCGCCGCGCCACCTGCGGAATCATCATCGCGGGATACGGATGAAGCCCGTGTGTATATTCCTTCGTGTTCGCGGTTCGGTAGTCCCAATCCCCACCGAGCCGCCTTTGATTTTTCAGCATCGAGTGTCTTTTCAGCCGTTGAAGTTCGTAACAGTCTTAGATGACGAGGACATCCCTGTATTCCTAATGATCCCCTTAAGGTGATGTTAGCGTCAACGCCGCGATTCATCCCAACTGAATGGCAAACTGCATCCGAGCGGTCCAATGACCGCCGAATACCGTCAGGCGAGATCAGAATTCCTATAGTGAGACGGATATTTCTATCCGGCTCATTTCCCACTCTCCGCCATCACATCCACCAGCTCCTGCACGGCATCCGCCGATGCCCGTAGTGCCGCGCCCTCAGCCTCAGTCAACTCCACTTCGATGATTTCTTCAACTCCACTGGCACCCAGCTTCACTGGCACTCCTACATACAGCCCCGAAATCCCATACTCACCCTCAAGCATCGCCGCGCACGGCAGTATCTCCTTGCGGTCCAGCAAGATAGCTTCCACCATCTGCGCAGTCGCCGCTGATGGCGCGTAATACGCAGAACCCGTCTTCAGCAACGCCACAATCTCGGCACCGCCGTCCCGCGTTCGCTGCACGATCTCTTCAAGACGTTCCGCCTCAATCAACTCCGACACCGGAACCCCGCCAACCGTCGTCGCATTGATCAACGGCACCATGGTGTCACCGTGTCCGCCGAGGACGTATGCCTGCACATTCGTTACGGAGACGTTGAGTTCCTGTGCCAAGAACGTCCGGAACCGCGCCGTGTCGAGGATGCCAGCCATGCCGACAACGCGCTCTTTGGGAAAATCGCTGACTTGCTGGGCGAGCTGCACCATGGCGTCGAGAGGGTTTGAAACGACGACGATGATGCAGTTGGGAGAATAATCGACGACCTGTTCGGTGACAGACTGCATGATGCGCATGTTGGTAAGCAGGAGGTCGTCGCGTGACATGCCGGGACGTCGTGCGATACCGGCGGTGATAACCACTACGTCAGAGTCGGTAGTCGGTTCATAGTCGTTGGCACCAATGATCTGGGCATCAGTACCAAGAACCGGACCGGATTCGAGAAGGTCCAGCGCTTTGCCCTGCGGCATATCCTCCACCACGTCTACCAGCACCACATCCGCGTAGCCACGCTCGTAAATCCGCTGCGCTGTCGTCGCGCCGACATTGCCAGCGCCCACTACCGTTACCTTGAATCGCATATCTGTTGGTTCTTTCTATTGGTTCTGATTTGTGGATTGTTGATCGCTTCACCTTGAACGTCCCCTTCGTGCAACGAGGGGGGCGCGGGAGCGAAGCGACAGCAGGGATGCCCCGCTCTACAACGCGTCAACATACCCCTGCCATTTGGCTGCAAGATCAGGATCATTGACCGTGTCGGCTACGTAGGCGCCGTATTCGTCTCCAGTCGCGCCGGTATCGCGCCCTGTAGTCACCACCTTCCGTTCGTACTGTCCACATACCTCGAGGGCCATGTCCAGCCGCTGTCCGAGGTCGGCGTAACCGATGTGCTGGAGAAGCATCGCCGAGGCTTTAAGCATCGACGAAGGATCGGCATACTGCGCCCGACCCTCCGTAACCATTCTCGGCGCTGATCCGTGGATCGCCTCGAACATCGCGTATCGGGTGCCGATGTTGGCTGCACCAGCTGTGCCGACACCTCCCTGAATCTCCGCCGCCTCATCGGTGAG
>JAAXHR010000416.1 GCA_012270805.1 Dehalococcoidia bacterium | reverse complement strand
GCTATTCGGCGTTTTAGATTCAGATATTGTGCCGCGCATTGAGCTCGCCGTTTGAATTGCCAAATCTAGGAACTCGCATGTCTGACTCCGCATCTGCCACAACCGCAATCGACCCGTATCGCCTGCCAAGTTCGGTGGTGCCAAGTCACTACAAATTGCACCTGAGCCCGAACTTGGAGACAGAAACCTTCACCGGTGAAGTTGAGATTTCGATCGAGATCGTCGAACCGGCCTCAGAGATCCTCTTGAACTCTAAGGAGATCGACATTAAGTCCGCAAGGTTGATAGGCGAAAACGTGGACGTCGAAGCAACGGAGTTCATTTACGACGAGGAGTTGGAGCGAGTTACACTCCAATTCGCGAGCGACGCGTCACCAGGCTCATACCGATTAACGATCGATTTCGACGGCATTCTTAACCGCAAACTCGCTGGATTTTACATCTCGACTTTTACCGACGAATCGGGCATCGAGCGAAAGATAGCGACGACCCAGTTCGAGAGCACCGATGCTCGACAAGCCTTCCCGTGTTTCGACGAGCCGGCGATGAAGGCCTCGTTCGAGGTCGCTCTAACAGTACCAGCAGACCTTTTTGCAGCGTCGAACGGCCCTATCATCTCCGAAACCACCTCCGAAGACGGCATCGAGCGCACCGTCAAATTCGGCACCACGATCAGGATGTCCACTTACCTCGTAGCCTTCATCGTAGGCCCCTTCGAAGCGACCGATCCGGTCGATGTTGACGGTGTCCCCCTCCGCATCATCCATCCCATCGGTAAAGGTCACCTAACTCCATTCGCGCTTGAATCCGGCGCCTTCGCGCTGAAGTACTTCACCGATTACTACGGCATCCCGTATCCCGGTGAAAAACTCGACCTCGTCGCAGTTCCGGACTTCGCGTTCGGCGCAATGGAAAACCTCGGTTGCGTAACCTTCCGGGAAGTCATCCTACTCGTAGACACCGAAAAGGCGACCCAACCTGAACTCCTCCGCATCGCAGATGTCATCGCCCACGAACTCGCCCACATGTGGTTCGGAGACCTCGTCACGATGGAGTGGTGGAACGGGATTTGGTTGAACGAGGCGTTCGCCACCTTCATGGCCGCAATGTGCACGGACGCCTTCAACCCCGAATGGCGACGCTGGGACCAGTTCAGCCTTGAGCGTTCCGCCGCATTTGACGTCGACTCGCTGCAGAAGACACGCCCAATTGAGTACGAGGTCAAATCGCCCGCCGATGCCGATGGCATGTTCGACCTCCTCACCTATGAAAAAGGTGGCTCTGTCCTTCGGATGCTTGAGCAACACCTCGGCTCCGACCGCTTCCGAGACGGCATCCGGCACTATCTCAAGAAGCATGAATACGCCAACACCGAGACTTCCGACCTATGGGACGCGCTCGAAGAGGTGACAGGCGAGCCGGTCAGAAGCACGATGGACGCATGGATCTATCAGCGCGGTTACCCGTTGGTCAATGTAAAGCAATGTAACGACTGCAACAAGACCATTCTCACGCAAAATCGCTTCTTCTACAAAGCTCCCGAAGACGTTGACGAAACGGTCTGGCCCATACCAGTAGGTATCAAGTACGCAGGTGCTGATGGCAAGACCAGCAGCATGAGGATGCTAATGACCGAGGAATCCATCTCCCTTGCCCCCGATTCCAGGGAGAATCCAAGGGGGATGCGCGAGTTGGAAAACGCTCGTTGGATCAACGCCAACGCCGGTAGCAACGGTTTTTATCGTGTCAACTACTCGCCTGACCTGATGACCGCTTTACGGGATGTCATGGGCGAGATGGAAGCAATAGAACGCTACAGCATCGCTGACGACCAGTGGTCAGCGATGTCGGCCGGCAGATCGTCCGCAGTCGATTACTTGAACCTCGCGGAGGGGTATTCAAATGAAGACGATCTTGACGTTTGGACTCTGTTAACGCGCAATCTGGCGAGCCTGGAACGCATCATCGAAGACAGTGAAGCGAGGTCACGGATGCGTTCGTGTCTAGGCGCGCTTTACAACGCCGGGTTGTCGCGTTTGGGTTGGGAGCCCCGTGACGGCGACTCGCCTCGCGACTTGGAACTGCGCGGGTTGCTTTGTCGGTCATTAGGGACCACGGCTAGAGACGAAGATGCAATGGCGCGGTTGCGCGAACTGCACGACCGTCATTTGGCGGGCGCTACGATCGAGCCTAACTTAGCTGCGGCATCTGCCAACGCTGTCGCAATCGTTGGATCCGCGAGTGACTACGAGACTTTTCTCGATCGCTTCAAGAACGCTGCTACGCCCCAAGAAGAACGACGCTATATGACCCTGCTTGCATCGTTTCCGGGCGAAGGAGAATTCCAAAACACGTTAGAGATGTGCATCAAGGGCGAAGTGCGCTCGCAAGACGCACCGTACCTCGCAGGCGGTGCCATGTT
>JAAXHR010000040.1 GCA_012270805.1 Dehalococcoidia bacterium | reverse complement strand
TGCGCTTGTTCCATCATCTCACGCCGCGCCTCTTCCATCTTTGCCCTCAACCAACGTTCAAGTCGATCCAACTCGGGCGGCGAAACAATGAATCGCTCAATACGGTCAGGTATCGGCAATTGACCAGAGACCGCGAAGACGACAGCGGATTCGTCGTCGCCAATCGCATCGTTGAGCCGTTTCTGCAAATGCTCGTCGCGAGCACCGGCTGCTTCTACTTGGCCTGATTGCACGATGCTTCGCACCTTTTCAGACATCAGATTCTGCGATGCGCATTGTCCCCAATCGATCAACTCACTCAAAAGTTCACTGTCTTCGAATTCTTCGATGACGGCGCCGCTTGCAATTAAGTTGCGTACGAGTTGGCTCGCAGATGGGTTGATCTGTTGCAACTGGACCAGTGCGTCTTCACCGCGGCCCGTGACGGTTTCGACGAATATGCGCCTGATGACACCAGACGTGATCGCTTGACGGTCGAGTTGCGCTTTGACCGCCGACCAGTAGTCCGACAGCATCGCGTCGTAACCATCGAGCCCAGGAAAAGGTTGTACTAGTCGGACGATGAATAGGGATCGAGTCATAGTCGCCTGTTCTGTAAGTTAGGTTTCTTTGGAAGACGAGGATTTAGTGATGGCATCAAACTGAAAAGAGGAAATTCGCCATGTCGCCATCCACGAACGTGTAGTTTTTGCCTTCCTGCCGTAAAACTCCCTGTTTTCGTGCTTCCACTATGCTACCGCAGCGCATGAAATCGTCGTAAGCTACGACCTCGGCGCGGATGAAACCGCGTTCCATGTCGGAGTGGACTATGCCAGCTGCCTCTGGCGCGCTGGCGCCGGTGCGGAAGTGCCACGCTCGCGCCTCGCGATCGGATGCGGTGTAAAAAGTCTGCGTGTTCATGCACCTTAGGCAGGCATCCATGAGCGTTTCGCTGTCGTCTTTGGCGATTCCCAAGTCGCCACGTAGCTCGTCAGCCTCGGCATCGTCCATGCTTCTCAGCTCCTCTTCCAAGGAACCGCATATCGGGACGACCTCAGTCCGGTCATCGATAACGTTCGAACCAAGGCTGCGAGAAGCTTGGGAGCGGAGTTTCTCGGGATCAATACCGATGTCGTCTTCTCCGACGTTTACCGCGACGATGAAGGGTAAGCCGCTGAGCACGAAGGAACCGGAGATCGCGCGGGATGCCGATTCGTCGAGAGACAGTGAACGTAAGGGTAAGCCATCCTCAAGTCGCATCTGTATCTCTTTGAGTGCTTCGATATTCGCGACCGCTTGAACGCGTTCGGGCGATTTCAGTGCCTTCATGTCGGACTCTACCCGTTCGACGCGCCTATCCAGCAATTCGATGTCGGCGAACAAGATGTCGAACGTGAGTTTCTCAAGATCACGTAGCCAATCGACAGATCCGTCCGGGTGTGGCGTTGAAGAGTCTTCGAACTTGCGGACGACCAAGAGCAGCGCTTTGGCTTTCTGGAGAGAGTTGACCGTCTCTCTGCTCAACACGGTGCCGGAGGCATAGTCTACGGGCATGTCCCAGAACATCATTTCAGCACGAACCTTCCGACGACTCTTGAACGCGTGGTGGATGAAGTCCAGACGCGCATCTGGTTTGGCGCCGACACCGATATTGGCAGACTTTGTCGCCCCGTAGAGACCTTTATCGGCGGAGCCGCGCGTCAGTGCATTGAACACTGTCGTCTTCCCCGCGGCGGCGAGGCCGATTATGGCTGTGGACATCCGTTTACTACTGTCAAAATTGTGAAACAACCAAGATTCGATTATAGAAATCCAAGTTTTCTCCCCGTGCAACCTCGATTGCAGGAGCATCAATTAATCTGGATTCGACATGATTAGATTGCTCCACGGCGATGATGAATTCTCCATCGCCAACTCGCTTGAAGCGCACTTAGCCAACCTCGGCCCGCCGGAACTTCGAGCTCCGAACGTGACAGTGTTCGAAGCACCGGCCGCGCGGATGGCAGAAGTGTTCGCAGCGGCGATGATATCCCCGTTTTTAACCGATCGGCGCGCGGTCGTCGTGAAGGGGATGCTGAAACCTATGGACACACGGGACGAAAAAGTTCGCGCCGATTGGGAGTCGTTTGGCGAACGGATCTCTAAAGATGCAATGCAGATAACCAACGACCTGATATTCGTCGAGAACGTGCGCCTAAGCCTGACTTCTCGCCCGTTAAAGGCTTTGGTGTCGTTCGCCGAAGTGGAGAAGCACACCATTCCTAGCAGACGCGAGCGTATGGGTTGGATCCGCAACCGCTTCGACTTTCGTGGCGTGCAAGCATCAGCAAGCGCGATCAGCCGTTTCAATGACATTGGGGGTGACGATGTTAGGCGGATGGATAGCGAGATCAAGAAACTCGGTCTGTACGCGGATGGGCGAATGCTCCAACCGAACGATATCGATCTGATGGTTGCCGATACGAGCCAGGACCGAATTTTCAACGTGATGGACGCGATCATCGAAGGGAGGCACAACCTGGCGATCGGCGGAGTGCAAAACCTGATCGGGAACGGCGAGTCGATTGAGGGTATCTTCGCACTTCTCACACGTCAGGTTCGCATCCTGATAGTTGCCGCACACATGTTGGGACACGGCGCGACGAGTTCTGAGGTAGGCCAGCGGCTACGCATAAACATGCCCTGGCTGTTAGACAAAACCTGCAAACAAGCTTCGCGCGTCGGATCCAGACGTCTACAAGCTATGCATCTGCATATGTTGGATGTCGATGTCGATGGTAAGACCGGGCGCGTAGATCGTCGACTTACGGTCGAGATGCTGGTGTCGGGCTTAATCGGAAGATGATGATCAGTGAGTTCGGGACTAACGAATGATATTGCTGACCTTGAAAAACTTTCCAAACGTCGAATTCGTATCCTTGATTCAGTGATGACTTTTGGGACGAAAACTGGCTTGATGTTGGCGGTACTGCTTGTTGTGTCGTTGGCCGCGGCGATGTTGATGTCTGCTTGCCAGCAAGCCGAGCCGACACCAACCCCTACGCAGGTGCCCCCAACACCGACGGAAGTAGTGATGCTGGCACCGGTGAACACTGCGACGCCGCAACCCGAATTGACCCCGACATCAACCCCGACGGCGACTGCGTCGCCTGTTCCGACACCGGCGACCCGGGAAACGGTGAGCATGTATTCAGCCGCGCATCGGACGCTCGACCGTGGCGAGTTCAAAGATGCTGAACGTCGTTTTTCGACGATTGTCGAGATCGAGCCGCAGTTCGCCCGTGCGTGGGCAGGCCGAGGACAAGCACGCATGATGCAGGGCGAACTTCAGGATGCGATGGTCGACTACGACCGCGCCGTGTCGTTGCGTCCCAACGTCGGATCAATCTATGGGCAAAGAGCGATGGTCCGTGTGTCGATGGGTGACTTCGAAGGCGCGAAGACAGACTCGTTGCGCGCCTTAGAGTTGGATGATGAGCAGATCAACGCACATCTGGTGTTGGGGCGTGTCAGGGCCGCAGAGAATGATTACGACGCCGCTTCGGAGCATTTCCGGATCGCAATCAGTCTGGCTCCCGAGGATGGCGGCGTCTACTGGTGGCGCGGACGGTACCACCGTGACGTATTACTCGACGGTGGTGCCGCGTACGCAGACTTCAGTTACGCAATTGAACTGCAACCGGCGCAGGCATCCTACTTCTTGGATCGCGGGATTTTATTGGCTCGAGCGGGCAACTACGCAGAAGCCAAATACGACCTTGAAGAAGCGATATCACTCTCGCAAGATCCGAAACTGCCGACGATAATCGAGCGCGCCGAGGAATGGCTAGCCAATATCGAAGAACAGGCCCCGGGTATTGAACCTGTTGAGCCGCCGTCTGTGCCGCCGCCTGCAAACTGATCCAGCGGCCACTTCGGTTGACGCAGTTCATCTCAACTGGCAGACATAAATCATCTCTTCGCTGTCCTCGCTCAGGGGCGATCCGTCGAAATCGCCGAAAACTTCTAATGCCTGCAGTCCTGCTTTTTCGAGCATCGCGATGACTTGATCGTTGTGCAGATAACGGAACAGTACTTGTAACTCTTCGCGATCGATCAACTGACCATGGCGATCCAGGGTTTCGATGGTTTGAGTGCACCGATTTATCTGTCGCTCATTGTCGAAATCATTGATGCCCGTTAGGACGTGCCTGATGCCTATTTCATCGTCTTCGACGATGCCGAGCAAAAACGTCTCGCT
>JAAXHR010000375.1 GCA_012270805.1 Dehalococcoidia bacterium | reverse complement strand
ATCTACTTCTGGGACTACCAAAACGATGACGCTCGACAGATTGCTGGCTTCTTCTCTCGACGCGATCTGGAACGCATGGTGCAGATGCGCGATAGCCGCCAAGTGCTGGCGACCGTGGAAATTCCCGAGCATTACATCCGCCAAGGTGAGACGCGCACCGTGCGACCGTATCAGGCCGAGGCAATGCAGGCGCTCGATCACGCGCTGGAACTAGGTAGAAGACGTTTCCTGATCGAGCTGCCGACCGGAACGGGTAAGACCGACCTTATCTGCTTATATCTCAAGCGTCTCTTCCAAGCCGGCTGGGCTGAGCGCGTGCTTTTCTTAGTGGACCTCGAGCAACTCGCGAAGCAGGCGCTGGAAGCTATCCAAGACGTTCTGAATGTGTATTCGAGCTACTGGCTGCGACCCGGTATGGCGCGCCAAGAGCAGCAGATCACGGTGGCTCTACTTCAGACTATGATCGGCCGCATCGACGAATACACCGCCGGATACTTCGACATCGTCATCGCCGACGAGTGCCACCGTTCCATCTACGGTTCGTGGCAGGGAGCGCTTACCCGCTTCGACGCTATCCACATCGGCCTTACCGCTACTCCGGCTAGTTACATTGAGCGGAATACCTACGACTTCTACAAGTGCGAGCCGGGTAAACCTGACACCTCTTATTCGATAAAGGATGCCTTCCGCGACAAGTATCTGGTGCCTTATCGCTTCGCTACAGGTATCACCGAGATCCTCGCCGAGGGTGCCGAAGTTGACGACGAGCACTACGACCCCGTCGAGTTTGAGCGCCGCTGGACCAATGAGAAGTCAAATCGGCTTATGATGGAAGAGTTCGACCGACTCGCTTGGGAGAGCTACCACGAACTCGCTCCGGGCCAGGACCCCGGTCCCGGCAAGGCAATCGTCTTTGCCATCAGTAAGCACCACGCGGCACGACTGACACAGTATCTGAACGAGTTGCACCCCGAACACAAGGGGCGCTACGCCGAGGTTATCACTTCTGACGTGGCCGACCCGGATGCCCTAATTCGGAAGTTTAAGACCGAGACCTACCCCATGGTCGCGGTGAGCGTTGGTATGCTTGACACTGGCTTCGACTGTCGAGAGGTGCTGCATTTGGTGCTCTGTCGGCGGGTGCGCAGCCCCATCCTTTACCAGCAGATGCGGGGCCGCGGCACGCGCACCGCACCCCATATTCAGAAGCAGAAATTCGTCATCTACGATTTCTTTCGGAACCATCAGTATTTCGACGACAGCGACACCGATGTCTTCACTGGCACGACGGGCGATCAAACAAGCGATAGCTCGACTCCGCCGACGCGGGAGCTCGTCGAGTTGGGCCTCGAAGACGAATGGCTCGAAGCGGTCTCTTACGTCGAGGTCGGCCCCGAAGGCGAGCGCATCGACAAGGAGGAATACGTCACCCACTGGGAAGAAACAATTCGCACCCAAGCGATTGATGATCCGCTCCTTCAGAAAGTGCGCGACGATGAGCCACTCGAACCGGGAGAGGAGGAAGAACTTGCCCGTCGCCTGAATCGGCCCGACCACTACTTCAATGAGGACAACCTGCGTCGCGCCTACCGCAACTTAGGCGGCAATCTCGTCGATTTCATCCGCGCCGCGCTTGGGAAGCTGCACATCAAGAGTCGCGAGGAGAAACTTGAGGAGTCCTTCCGGGCTTGGCTCGTGTCGCGCTCGCTTACCCCGCAGCAGGCCGAGTACCTCTCCCTGATTAAGAATCGCGGCATCGCCACTGGCCACGTGCGTATCGAGGATCTCTTCGAGCCGCCGCTTTCGATTCTCGATGTCGTCGGCAAGGGGGTCGAGCTGTTCGGTGAAGAGGGTCTCAGGCAGGTGGTTGAACGGCTCAACGAAGACGTTTTTAACGCCGCAAGTTGACGGAGGAACGCGATGGACCAGGGACTACGTCGTAAGTTCGACAGGATCACTGACATCCTCTGGGCCGGAGGAGTCACCAACCCCATCACGTATATCGAACAGATCTCCTATCTCATCTATTTGAAGCTCCTCGACGAGGAGGAATCCACCCGCGAACTNNTTCCCGTACATGGCGTCGCTGGTCAAGGACGAGCCGCAGGTGGCCGATTACTTTCGCGATGCCGTGCTTGAGATCGTCGATCCAAACGTGCTGAAGCAGGTGGTTGACGAACTCGACTCAATCGACTTTCGCCAACTTGGTCCCGACATCAAGGGCGACATCTTTGAATATCTGCTCACTCACCTCGGTCAGTCGGCGTTGAACGGCCAGTTTCGGACACCGCGCCAGATCCGCGCCTTTATGGTCGAGATGGTCGATCCCGATCTCGGCGACACTGTGTACGACCCTGCTTGTGGGACGGCGGGGTTTCTCATCGACGTGGTAGATCACATCCTCGCCCGCTATAGCGAGGAGCCCGAGGAGGTGCCGATCTACGGCGAGGTCTGGCTCGAAAAGCGCGGGCAGACACTCGATAAGGCCAAGGAGGAAATCCCGAAGCTCCAGACGTACAAGAAGGGGCCCGGCGAGAAGATTCCCGACTGGAACCTGCTCGAAGCCTCGATCTACGGCACCGATGTGTCGCGCCAGATGATGCGGATTTCCATGATGAACCTCGTCCTCCACGGCATCCGCCGCGCTCGCCTCAAACTCGGCAACGTCCTCTCCGAGATGAGCGGCCTGACTGAAGACGACCTGAACCGACGCTATCGGGTGATTCTATCCAACCCACCCTTCGCTGGCCAGATTCCTAGGGAGTCCATCCGCCAGGACCTGCCCTCGAAGTCCAAGAAGAGCGAACTCTTGTTCCTCGCCCTCATGCTGCGCTCGCTAGCATCGGGCGGGCGCTGCGCCGTGGTCGTGCCCGAGGGTGCGCTCTTCGGCTCGACGGGGGCGCACAAAGACCTGCGTGAAAAATTGCTCCGACAGTATGAGCTTCAGGCCGTGGTATCGCTACCGGCGGGCGTGTTCAAACCTTATGCTGGCGTCAAGACCTCCGTCCTCGTATTTCGTCGTCCTGCAACGGAACCGGGAGAGGGCGAGGCCGCGACGCAACAGGTGTGGTTCTACGAGATTCGCAACGACGGCTATGATCCAGAGAAGATACAAGGGGGTGGTCGCCCGGAGACGCCGGAGGATAACGACATTCCCGGCCTGCTTGTAGCTTGGGCTGACTACAAAGCCTCGCGCTTTGAGAAGCCTCTAGGCGCTGAGGCTGGGGCCGTGCTTGAACCGGGCAGCGACGAACCTCACTGCTGGTGGGCGGCCTTTGAGACCATCGCAGAAAACGACTACAATCTCGCTGCGTCGCGCTACAAGCCTCACGTGGCAGAGCCGATTCCCGACGAAGACCCAGCGGAGCTAATCCGCGAGGTCTTGGTGATTGAGCGCGAGATCACGGTGGGACTGGAGAAGCTGCTGAGCGAGGTGGAGCAGTGAACCAAGTCTCCGACACACTACTTGACCAGTTGGCGGTGGAGGGGGCGTGATGGAGTGGCCTCGCGTTCGGCTTGGCGATGTTGCCCAAGAGTTCATCAGCGGCGGGACTCCTAGCACCAGAGTCGAACACTACTGGACAGGTGATATTCCCTGGATTACAGGAGCCGACGTCACTGACAATGTTGTCGTGGCGGGACGTAAGTGGATTACGCGAGAGGCTATCGACAACAGCGCGACTCATGTAGTGCCCAAAGGAGCCATTCTACTCGTAACGCGCACAGGTGTTGGCAAAGTTGCCATAGCAGGCGCAGACATCGCCATAAGCCAAGATTTGACGGGTATTATATTGAAAGAGGGAACGAATGCCGATTTCGTAGCCGCTGCGATTCGGCAGAAAACGAAGAATCTCTTAGACATTCAACAGGGTGCTATAATCAAAGGTGTCTTGCGTAAAGACGTTGAAAAACTCGAAATCCCCCTCCCGCCGCTCTCCGAGCAACGACGCATCGTCGAGATCCTCGACCAAGCCGACCACCTCCGTCGCCATCGCGCCAAAGCCGACACCAAAGCCGAGCGTATCTTGCCAGCGCTCTTCATCAAGATGTTTGGCGATCCTAGGACGAATCCGCGAAAGCTACCAATCATAGAACTTGGCGAGGTCATTTCCGAAGGACCTCAGAACGGACTCTACAAACCGGCGTCAAGTTACGGCAAGGGTACGAAAATTTTACGGATCGACGGTTTTTATAGTGGAGAGGTATCGAACCTTGATAACCTCAAGCGGCTCAAGATTTCACCAGAGGAAATCGCAAAGTACGGACTGGAAGAGTCGGATATCGTCGTCAATCGCGTCAATAGCGAAGAATACTTAGGGAAGTCAGCAATTGTTCCAGCCCTCTCAGAACCGGTAGTTTTTGAGTCGAACATGATGCGGTTTACAGTGGACACATCGCAGGTACTTCCCGGATTCGTAGTAGCCCATCTCCAAACATCATTTACGAAAGCAGAGATACTTAGCAAAGCCAAACGTGCCATCAATCAGGCGAGCATCAACCAGCAAGATGTGAGGGGTTTAACTATACTCCTTCCTCCACTAGCAGACCAAGAACGGTTTGTCATCGCAGCCAGTAAGATTCGTACACTTCTATCCCGATCTGAGAGCGAACGGGTGAAGCTGGAGATACTCTTTGATGCTCTCATTCATCGTGCTTTTTCTGGTAATATCACCGCCTCTTGGCGCGAGGCGCATAATATCAGCTAGGGCACTGCTTGATGCCCCGGCAGGAGTACTTGCTGCAATGACGCTTACCGCTCTCCGCATTGCCAACTTCAAGGCATTCGCTGCCACCCAACGAGTACCGCTGAAGCCAATCACGCTGATATACGGAGCGAATAGTGCTGGCAAATCGAGTGTGATACATGCCTTGGCACTCGCGCACCACGCCATCGAGACTGGAAATCTCAACGTACAGCGGACCCAGATCGGCGGAGAATCCATCGATCTGGGAGGGTTCCGCCAATATGTGCATCGGCGCGAACGGGGTCGCCAAGTCGAGTTGAGCTTTGAGACTAATCCGAGGCATCTCTCCGGCCACTTGGCGGAGCTTCTGCGATCAGTTCAGGAGATCGTAGTGAAACTGGCGATTGGGGAGGTGGGCACGAGCGAGGTCGACCGCGAGGATGCGATACAGGTGGAGCGCTTTGAGATGGAATTGGACAGCAAGCCGCTGCTTTCTATGAGCGGGCGGGCAGGTGGACTCCTGCGCTTGGATCGACTTGATCACAGCCAGCCAATATTTCGCGAGCTATTGAGGCTGGCGATGACCGGTCCTGACATCCGCGAGAAGATCTCCGCCGCTTCCGGCGAAATTCTTGATGAATTGGTTCCCAGTATCACCGCTAGGAGCCGTGGCCTCTTCCCCCGAGTCGAAAAGATGCCCGAAAGTAGCGAGGTGGACGAGGGAGACGGGAAAAATTTAGAGGCAGCCTTGCGTAGGGCGTTGCGCGAGCTGATGGGAGGTCTCGGCAAGGCGCTGGAGGAGGAGATACGGAGACTTCGCTACCTCGGTCCGCTGCGGTCCTACCCTCCCCGGCACTTGGCCTTTTCGCAGCATCACGACCCCAACAGGCTTGCTGGCGGTGGCTATGCTTGGGACATGGTGCGCACCAATGCGGATGTCCGACAGCGCGTGAACGCATGGCTTGGGGACGCGAATCGTCTGAAAACGCCTTACGAACTCGAAGTGCGCGATCTGCTGCCCGCAGCAGTGGTGTCTAGGGAATTGCCGGCCAAGCTCCACAAGGCGATTCACGATAGAGTTGCATTCCTTCTTGCAGGAAGGGATGTGGACATAATAAGGGATTTGCCGTCGCGAGCGAATCAAGTCGCCGAGCGAATCGACGATCTCGACATTGAGAATCCAGACGACATCATCCCCGAGATCGCGGAACTCGTGGCAGCGGTAACGGATATCGACGACGAGATGCTTGCCGAAGTATGGGCTGAGGAGATGGTTAAGAAACAGGCCGGAGAGCTTCAAGACCTCGTCCTCATCGACAAGCGCACGAACACCCCCGTAAGCCATCGCGACGTCGGCATCGGCGTCAGTCAGGTGCTTCCGGTGCTGGTGTCGGCCTATGCGTCGGAGAACGAATTACTGGCGATTGAGCAGCCCGAAATTCACCTCCATCCGGCACTTCAGGCCGAGCTAGGCGATGTGTTTCTCGAATCGGCCCTCGGTGGCGACGGCAATACCTTCCTCATAGAGACCCACAGCGAGCATCTTTTGCTACGCATAATGCGACGTATGAGGGAGACTAACATCGGCGAACTGCCGGATGGAATGCCAGAGGTGTGCCCCGAAGACGTGATGGTGCTCTTCGTCGAGCCCGATGGCCCGCAGAGCATCGTCCGCGAGATGCCGCTCAATGAGCGCGGTGAATTGGTCAAGGCATGGCCCGGCGGCTTCTTTGAGGAAGGATTGCGCGAGATTTTCTGATGCCGCTCCTAGCCGACTATGCCATAACGCCGGATGTCTTCGACGTGACCTCATATTCGAACGACGAGGTCTGTACGGCTCGCCTAGAAACCATCCGTGAGGCCATGTTGACTGAGGGGCTCGTTCGAGACCTACGAGACGGTCAGTGGCGTAGCCTTTTCGGATCGGGCAACCGTGCATGGCATCGTCGAGGCATGGAACTCGTTAAGAAGTTGGCTACTCAAGGCCGACTGATTCAGCACAGACCAGTACTGCCCGATTCACCTCGCGATAACCAGAGTTGGTGTGCCGAGGCTCTCGAAACCCACGCCTCGCGTCCGTTCAGTGGTGGTGTTATTGTGACCGAGACGGTCAAGGCAGTATATGCCAACGAGCCTCTGGTCTCCCGGATTGACCGGCTGTCGAGCGCACCGTGGTGGGCTGCGCGAAGTTCATCGGTGCAGCTCTCGCGCACCCTCGCCGACTACCAGAAGCACCTCGACCCAGTTCTCCGCTGTTCGAATTCGATCATGTTCATCGATCCACATTTAGATCCGATGAAGAAGGGATACGGTCAATTTGGTGCGCTGCTTGCACTGTCAGGGGGACGGGAGCCGGTCCCAACGATTGAGATCCATCGAGTCTATTACGAGGGATCTGGCCCTGATCGAAAGTCCCCGATGGATGATGACAAATCCTACTTTGAGCGCCGCTTCCGTGATGAACTCGCTAGCCCGCTACGCACCGCTGGGCTCCGAGCCGAGGTCTTCGTCTGGGACGACTTCCATGACCGGTTTTTGATCAGCAACCTCATTGGCATCTCGCTACCGAACGGCTTCGATACCGGCGGTCGCTACCAAGATACGCGCTGGACTCGCTTGGGGAGAGACGACCGCGACGATATCCAGCGCGAGTTTGATCCGTCCAGCAATAGACGCAAACTGCACGGGCGATTCAATATCCCGTAAGCCCACTGGGTGACAACGGCTCATAGCACGGGCCGCTGCGCTGCCCGTGAAATTGACACACTTTCCGCGTTC
>JAAXHR010000164.1 GCA_012270805.1 Dehalococcoidia bacterium | reverse complement strand
GTTCCTCCGCAGGATACAGACCGAGTGATCGCGCAGTACGCGGACGAGAATCGCCGCTAGATTCAGCGAACCATCCATAGACGTTCGCCGTCGGTCCGGAGTTCAACTGTTCCGAGTTGGTCGGTCCTGAAGACACGCTCTTGACCGACGGTGGTGTTGTATCGTTCGATCACCTCGGGATGGGGATGACCGTAGCGGTTTGCGGTCCCAGCGGCAACAACGACTGCTACTGGTTCGACGGCATTGATCAGCGTTTCGGTTGACGACGTGTTGCTACCGTGATGCGGAGCCTTCAGAACAGTTGCGCGCAGATTCGGGATCGAAGTTGCCAGCCTCACTTCCGTTGATCGTTCAATGTCGCCAGTGAGAAGGAACGAAACGTGGCGATGACGGAGCATTGTGACAATGGATGCGTCGTTGGTGTCGGCGCACTGATGTTCGGGACCAACGCATCGAGCTGACAAGACTTCGATGATCGTGCCGTGATCCAGTCCGATATGCATGCCGGGCCACACAAGGATAGTGTTTTCGTGTTCTTGGATAGCGTGGGACCAGGTTGTGAAGGTATTGCTACTTGAGTTTTGCCCAGAGTGCAAGACAGTACCTACGCGAAAGCGATGCAGCACTTCGGGCAATCCGCCAACGTGGTCGGTGTCAGGATGCGTCAGGAGCACGATGTCGATGTTGCGATCCCAAAAGGGAAGGATTTTCCCGAGTGTGTCTGCGACCTGTGAAGCGTCCCCACCGCCATCGATCAGCACCCGGTTACCGTTTGAGGTTTCGATGAATATGGATTCGCCGTGACTAGTCTGCAGAAAGTGAACGCTGAGATGCGACGAGTCGTTGTCGCGGATCAATACTGCGCTCCATATCAGGATTGAAATGACGATAAGAACGANNGGCAACTGTGATTGAGGCATAGTAGAACACCGACATCCAAACCGACCATGAACCAGTTTGGATCGGTCTTGGCGGCAGATTGGCGAAAATATCTGCGATGAATGCCAGATAATCCGTTGTAGCGGTTACTGGGAGAGCCAAGATATCCGGCAAGATCGGGATTGGCAGGTTGGTAGCGACGACAGCCGTCGAAGACATGATCAGGATGGGCAATGCCGGCATCGCGAGTAGCGTCGCCAACGCACCCCAAACAGGTACAGCGTCGAAATGCAGAGCGACTAGCGGCAAGGTGCTGATGCTTGCAGCAATAGAAACAACCAATGAGCCGACGACGAATCTTCGGGCGCGCTCTACGAAAGCGTGACCTTCGGTCGTCGATCCTCTTGAGGTAGTGATTTCGGTGGAGCCTTCGAGCAAAGGCGAAGCGAAGGATATGCCAAGCATCGCCGCGAAGCTAAGCTGGAACGAAAGCGAAGCCAATATTGCAGGTTCGAAAGCGACCATCAACATCGCGGCGAGGGCAAGCGCGGACAAGGTGTGTGATCCGCGGCCTAGGACTCTGCCTAATATGAAAACGCCGAACATGATGGCAGCGCGTGTCACCGGTGGGGCGAATCCAGCTAATGCGGCGTAACCGAAAACAATTAACAAGGGCAGCAATAGATAGATTCCGCGTCGCCTTCCGAACACGAACACTGAGACCGTCATCGCAAGACCACCTATCAAGCCGACATGTAACCCGCTGATCGCCAACAAGTGCGCCATTCCTGCTGAACGGAAGTCGACGACGGTGTCGGTGCCGAGGTGTGACCTATCCCCGGTCAACAATGCGATTGGCAGACCGGCCTTGGACGCGCCAATCGTTTGGATAAGCGCATCTCCGATATCCTCTCGGATACGATTGAGCGTGTTGACTTGGGCAATCTGGGCAGCTGCAACGGAATCCGATGCTGTTGCGAACTGGTCATCGATCCTTTCAAGATCGGCAATCGCGTCACCTCCTCGCCAGCATCCAACCAGGAACACCGCCGCTAGCAAGACGTACGCCGCGCGCCTGCGCGAGGCGAGCAGCGCAAAAGCTACGAGCACAACAGCAGATGAAAAGAGGAGGAACGCGAGTGTGGGAATCGCGAAACCGGGCGAGAACCTGAAAATGATCGCAGATCCTACGCCGGCGAGGAAGCAGGTCGATACCCAAGCAATCCTCATTCGACGACGACCATTGGCCGGATTGCTTCCAATGTTTTCTCGCCAATGCCGTGGACCTCTAGCAATTGTTCAAGGCTCGAGAAACGCCCTACAGCGGTTCGTAGGGCAATGATTTGGTTTGCTCTGGTATCGCCGATTCCAGGGAGCGATTTGAGCTGATCAACAGTTGCGGAGTTGAGGTTGATTAGTTCGATGAAAGTGCTGGCAGCCGGGGTGCCGGGTAGCGTTGGTTTCGATTCGGTGATGCCGTTGGAGGCGACGGAATCTAGATTATTCTGCTCTGCGTTGGCTGATGTAGACAGGGTCGGCGGCAACGGCGGGACGTGGATGAGTGAGCCGTCGGTGATGGTCGCGGCGAGATTCAGGAGTTCGATGTCGGCTCTGTCGGTCATTCCCCCTGCCGCTTCGATCGCTGCGAGCACGCGATCGTCGCGATTCAGTTCGTAGACTCCCGGTGAGCGAACTTCGCCAGTGATCTGGACGACGGCTGGCGCGGGGGTCGGTATCAGGATTTCGACCTCAGTGACACTTGCGTTGCTTACTCCGAGGAAGTACGCGCCGGCTAATGCTGAGACGAGGGCGCTGACTGCTAGTAGCCACGTAGCAACCGACTTCAAGTTGGTTTTGTCGGCAGGCGGTCTGGCTGTCTTGAAATGAGGCGGAGTTTCTTTGCTCACGGTATTGATGAGATAGTTTAGACACGTTGGACATATTACCGCGCGAATAGAATGTGCGAGCGGAAAATCCAAACTCAGGTTGTGAAGATATGCAAATAAGTATCAAACCTGCCAAGTTGGAACTTAACAACGAGCGATGCATTAAGATCATGTAGATGTGAATCATCGCGCCACGAAACTGGCTTACAAATCGGCGAATCAATCTTGATCGACGGTGTGGCACGGTAGCAGACAGCAAGTAAAACGGAGAAAAGATTGAACATAGGCCCAAATGATGCCCTGGTAGTCGTGGACGTGCAAAACGACTTTTGTCCCGGTGGAACAGCGGCAGTTGAGGACGGCGACTCGGTAGCGAGGAAGTTGTCAGATATAGCTCTTAACTTCCGGACTAAGGACGGCCGGATTTTCGCGACTCAGGATTGGCATCCGACATCGCACAAGAGTTTTGCCGAGAACGGCGGGATTTGGCCGTCTCACTGTGTACGCGGAACTGAAGGTGCCGGATTCCACCATGATCTGAAACTTCCTATTGGCAGCAGCATCGTTCGTAAAGGTCAAGAACCCCAATCAGAGGCTTACTCTGGGTTTGACGGGACCACTCTGGACTCGCATCTCAAGCGATTGGAGATCAAGCGGATATTCGTCGGCGGTCTGTCAACCGAATACGCTGTGCAGCACACGGTGTACGACGCGCTTCAAAAGGGTTACAGCGCTTTCGTCATTACAGACGCGATTTCAGCGATCAACGCCAACCCCGACGACGATAAGCGCGCCCTAGATTCGATGCTGGCGAGCGGCGCTAAGCAAGTGACCACTGCCGAGTTGGTGGTCTAACAGCAACTTCTGTAAACGCGCAGAGCGGCGGGCCATTCCGCCGCTCTTTGCTTTTTTGCCGGATTGCGGACCAGCAGTTGCGAGTTCGGTTGCTGATCAGATGAAAAGCGGGCCAAAGATCAGCGAGACCACCGCCATCAGCTTAAGCAGGATGTTGATCGCGGGTCCGGAGGTGTCCTTAAAGGGGTCGCCAACGGTGTCGCCAGTGACGGCGGCGGCGTGAGGATCAGAGCCTTTGCCGCCGAAGTTTCCAAGTTCGATGTACTTTTTGGCGTTGTCCCACGCGCCCCCTGCGTTGGCCATGAATATGGCGAGGAGGAAGCCCGCGATGATCGAGCCTGCGAGCATACCGCCAAGCGCGTGTGCGCCGACAAAGTAGCCTACGAGGATGGGCGCGGCGATAGCGATCAATCCGGGCAGGATCATCGCTTTGAGAGAGCCCCGTGTGCTGATGTCCACTGCGCGAGCCGCATCTGGCCGAACTCCAGGCGCGCCTTCTCGCAAACCGGGGATTTCCCGGAACTGCCTTCGAACCTCTTCGATCATGTGACCCGCAGCGATGCCGACAGCTTGCATGGTCAAGCCTGCGAACAGGAATGGTAGCAACGCTCCGACGAGGGCACCAATAAGAACTTTCGGCTGGAGGAGGTCGAAGCTGTCGATTTCGATGACTTGACCGTACGCGGCCATGAGTGCCATCGCGGTCAGGACAGCGGACCCGATCGCGAAGCCTTTTCCGGTTGCCGCGGT
>JAAXHR010000048.1 GCA_012270805.1 Dehalococcoidia bacterium | reverse complement strand
CTGAACGGCATGCGGGTATCAGCTTCCTTCTAGTGGATATGGAGTCGCCTGGGATTCAGGTCAATCCGATCATCAACATTGCCGGTGCTCACAGTTTCAACCAAGTGATGTTCGACGATGTCCATGTTCCAGTTGAGAATCTGGTGGGGGACCTGCACGATGGCTGGAACGTTGCGATGAACCTCCTCAACTTCGAGCGCGGGAACATCGACTATGTTTCATGGGCGCAGAGGTCATGGGAAGAGATTCGAGACTACGCGGCAACGAATCGGCGTTTTGATGGCTCGCTGATAATCGACGACATGAAGGTGCGATGTCGGTTGGCGGAGCTTGAAGCCGAGATCGAGATGGCGCGCTACATTACCTACGAAGTGGCGTGGCTCCAGTCTCTCGGTCACCCACCGTCGACCGAGGCGAGCATGTGCAAGATCGCGGCGACCGAGGTGAATACCGCGGTGCTCGATTTTGGAGTTGAGTTGCTTGGGATGCCGGGTTTGATCGACGATCCGGATGAGCACGAGGATCTCGCTGGACGCATCTTCAAGATGAGGATGTATCAGACTTCGGGGCCAATACTGGCTGGCACCAACGAAATCCAAAAGAACATCATCGCCTACCGTGGTCTTGATCTGCCCCGTCGTTAAATCCCATCATGGACTTCGGACTAAACGAAACACAGGAACTGATCCGAAGCAGTGCGGAGGAATATCTGTCTGACCGTTCACCGTCCGACTTCGTACGTGCGATGGCGACGGATGAGCGGGGTTACACCGACGATTTTTGGCGAGAGATCGGCGAGTTAGGGTGGCTAGGGCTGATCGTGTCGGAGGAACACGGCGGTTCTGGGATGGATATGTCGGACATGGCAGTGCTACTGGGCGAGTGGGGCGCTGCGTTGGCACCCGGTCCACTCGTGGAGTCAGCGGTTGTGTCGGCCTCTGCGATCAACGCGTTCGGCTCGGACGTTCAGAAGGAAGAGTGGCTGCCATCAATCGTGACTGGCGAGACGGTGACGGTTCCGGCGTTGGTCGGTATGGATGGTTCGACCGATCCGAGTGCGATGGGAGTTCGGGCTTCCGAGACATCCAACGGTTGGGTTATCAGCGGCACAAGTAGGTTCGTTCCGTACGGTAACTCTGCGGATCTAGTGTTAATGCCTGTCGAGACCGACGCAGGCATGACTGTGTTCGCGGTGCCGATCAAATCTGCTGAAGGGACGGTTAATATCAACCGGGTCAAGATGGCTTCGGGTGCACCGGCTCGCGATATCGAGATGAACGAAGTCGTTGTTCCTAAAGCGGCGGTACTCGGCGAAGCTGGTGAAGGAGTCGATGTCGTTGATCACATGATGTTGTACGGGGCGGCAGCTAGGGCGTCTCAGATGGTAGGTGCGGGCAGGACGGTTACGGATCGCACGATCGAGTATGTGAAAGACCGGCGGCAGTTCGGCAGGCCGATCGGCGCGTTCCAGGTGATACAGCACTACATGGCCGATATGACCACGAAGGTGAAATCGGCAAAGCACCTAGCGGATCGGGCGGCGTGGGCGTTGAGTGCGGATGTTGATGGTGCGATGGCTTCACGGATTGTTTCACAGGCGAAGTGGGCGGCGAATACGTTGATGCATGACATCGTGTGGAAGGCGCATCAGTCGCACGGAGCGATCGGGTTCACGTGGGAACACGATCTACATCTCTACACTCGGCGAGTGCTTTCGTGGCGTGCTGATTTCGGAGATTCGGATTCGCACATTGAAAACCTTGGCCGAACGCTATGATCCGAAAGCTCTAGAGACCGAAAATGTCTGACGACTGTATCTTTTGCAGGATCATAGCTGGAGATATTCCGTGCAGCAAAGTCTATGAAGACGACCAGGTTCTAGCTTTCAACGACATCAATCCGAAGGCGCCTGTCCATGTGTTGGTGGTGCCGAAGGTTCACTTCGATCGGTTGCATGAGAGCGACGAGACGCACGCGGAGATGCTCGGACGGATTTTGGTGGGAGTCGGGAAGGTTGCGTCTAAGACTGAAGTGACGGGTCCAGGCTATCGTGTGCAGTTTAATCAGGAACGCGGTGCTGGACAAGAGGTGTTTCATCTGCATGCGCATGTGACGGGCGGGGGACCGATTCCCAAGTAGGCTAGACTATGGGCAACCATGGTTGGGTTGCTCGTACGCCAGATCCTGCGCACGGTCATCTTTCAGGTTGTGATGACCGTGGTGATGCGGCTGCTGAATGTTGTTTTGCGGCGGATGAGGCTTTGAGGGTATCACCTGCCCAAAACCCCTCCCTTCGGGCAGAGCCCGAAGGTCTCCCCTTGGATCAAGGGGAGAGAAGAGAGAGTGTCCCCCTCCCTTTGCGAAGGGGACGGTTACTGAGCGCGTTCCATGAGGACGGTCACGCCCATGTCGATGTATTTATTCCGCAATGCCGGATCGCCTGAACGGTAGCTCATACGAACAGGGTTGTCGTTGACCTGATCCATGACGTGCTTCAGACAGTCGTCGTCAGTCCTTAATGGGTGATGCGGGTGCATCTCGCGGTCGAACTCGAGGTCGGCGGGGCCCCACGAGAACATATCGACTCCGGGCATGGCGAGGGTGTTGATGTTCTCGATGGCGCGTAGGGTTTCGATCTGGAGGCAGAGGATGCCGTTTTCGTTCCACCACTTGGCGTATCCGGGTCGGTCGTGTCCGAGTTCGGCTCCCCAGCGGTGGCCACCGACCCAGCTGCGACGTCCTTCAGGTGGGAAATAGAACCATTCCAAGGCTTCCCTGACAGTGGCGGGTTCTTCGACCAGTGGGATTTCGATAATCGCGGGACCGAGATCAGCGATATTGCCGACTAGGAATGCGAA
>JAAXHR010000432.1 GCA_012270805.1 Dehalococcoidia bacterium | reverse complement strand
CTCCTGAAGGTCGGCAGCACTTCGCGTACGCAGTTGGCGTAACCGATGACATTCACTCCGAACACCCGCGCCCAGTCGGCATCCGTCAAGTCTTCAACTTTCCCGAACACGAACGCAGCGGCGTTGTTGACCAGAATGTCAACCGTCCCGAACCGATCAACCCCGCTCGTCACCATCGCCCGAACCGAGTCCGAGTCCGATGTGTCCGTCTGACAAAACATCGCGGTGCCGCCGCTTCCATTAATATCGGCAGCCGTGCCTTCACCGTTGTCAGCCTCCAGCTCCGCAATCACCACGTTCGCGCCCTCATCCGCGAACCGATGACATATCGCCTCGCCGATGCCTGTACCACCGCCAGTCACTATCACCGTCTTGCCTTCGAATCGCCTCATCGTACTTCGCCTTTCTAAGCTAATTCGGACACCGCCATACCTGCCGGCGGCGAAACTTTAGAGTTGCTTGTTGCGTATTAACATTATGCGCAGTTTGTGCGGCATGGGAACAGTTGAGAGCATGGGAGTGCATCGATGGGAATAATCACCAGAGGCTTCTTCGGTCGTCGACGGCAGGAAGAGGAAGATGAGACCGCGGGACGCGTCCCGCCCGGGCAATACGTCGATCGCGGCTTCCCAGTCCTCTCCGCCGGACCAACACCACGAGTAGACACCGCAACCTGGACCTTCCGCATCGACTACAACGGCGAGGACCTCGGCGTCTGGAACTGGGATCAGATGATGGCTCTCCCGCAGACCGACATCCACACCGACATCCACTGCGTAACCAAGTGGAGCAAGCTCGATACCGACTGGCGCGGCGTCCTGATCGACGACTTTCTAGCCGATGCCGGACTAGATGAACCGCCTGCCGACTTCCTAATGGCTTACAGCGACGGCGGCTACACCACCAACTTGCCGACCGACGACGTCATCGACGGCAAAGGCTTCCTCGCCCACACCTTCGACGACGCTCCACTCGAACCCGCTCACGGCGGCCCCGTCCGCATGGTCGTCCCCCACCTCTACTTCTGGAAATCCGCCAAATGGGTCCGCGGAATCCGCTTCATGGACTCCGACGCCCCCGGCTTCTGGGAAGCCTACGGCTACCACATGTACGGCGACCCCTGGCGCGAGCAACGCTACCACTACGATTAAAGAACGTAAGCCCCTTTCGTCCAACGAAAGGGGCGCGAACGAGCGAAGCCCAAAGGACCGACACCAGAGCGGGGTATGCCCGGGGGTGGGGGGTGACATGGTTTCCCCCGCTCGCGGGGGAAATGTCCGAAGGACAAAGGGGGTATGCCCGGGGAGAAGTGAGGTAATCACCGTCATTTCCGAGAACGAAGGTTTCGCGGGGTATGCTCAGGTGCCGGAGATCAACTCTGATCGATATTCTTATCTACCGTACGAAAGTATCTTCGTTTTTCGATTCTCGAACTCCAAGTAGTACGGTCTGCAAAACTTGTCATCCGGCGAATGAATGTCTACCTCGTACGAGCCAAAGTCAAGTCTGAAGAATCTATCGCTTTCGAGGAACTCCGAGATATGGATAATGCCAGTCCCTAGCTTTTTGATGGCTATATGGTCGCTCGGATTATCGCCTCCGCATTCGTACTTAATGTCTGCTGACTCAAGTAATGAAAACTTGAAGTAATGTGAATGACCTGATCCCCGTTTCGAAGAGCACATATCACTCAAGTCATCGTATGCAACAACTACACGGGATGGTTCACTGGCAAGCGTGATTGAGCCCAAATCCAGTTCACAACTGCCGGGTTTTGAGCCAGACTCCGTCGTGGATACCTGATCGCTTGAAGATTCGATAATCCTCACCATGAGCTTGTCGCCCGCATCCCAAGGTTTTGGTTCGTCATGCCACGTATACAAAACGCCATCCGAATACTCTGATTTAACAGCAGCCTGAGAGCGGAATCTAGACGAAACGGTACCATCTAGTTCGATAATTTGAACCTCAAAGCTTGCCGATCCTGTCTCCGCGCCGAACATCAGGTCAACTGTGCCGTCACCCCAACTCAGGTGCGGAGCGTCACTTTCGGCTTCAATTTCGAACAATGGGTCTGTCATTCGGTGTCTGACCAATTCCAGTCGAGCTTCGAAAGTTTGAACATTTAAGTTCTGTTTATCCGATGCGTCTGCCGCTTCTACAGGATCGAAGAGTGCCTCAATCAGCGTGTTTTTCGGTGGAACCACCTCAACTACAAGACTGATGTCTAAGGCCTCATCGCGGTAGTCGCATGGGACGAAAATCCCCTCTTGATAATGAACTGTAAGAGTAAAGTTCCCATGTGGCAATGGCCGTAAAGAAGAAATCCGGTAATCGTGGGCTTCAAGAGGATATTCGTCACCCCCGCCGTTGCTGGTCACGACAAATAATCGGGAGTCCTGACCGGTAATCACTAGTTCCGAATCGTGATCGCTACTACGCGGGAGAGTAAGAAAATCGTAGAGGTTGTGCGCGAGGTCAACGCCTTCAGGCCTACCTGAAGAAATAATCACCCGCGTCGGAATCCCCGTGCCGTAGGCCCATGGCCAATCGGAAATCGTCCCTCCAATCTTCACTGCCTCACTTCGAAGTCTTTCTCGCTCAAATTTCAGATCCGAACAGCGAGAATGCAGGTTGTTTCCCTTTTGTTCTGCATTTTCAGAATCGTCGGTTTGGGAGTTCGGTCTAAATGCCGGAGTTGGTGTTTGCGTAAGTCCACGAGCCACTGTCGCCTCCGGTGTGCTAGCTGGACTACCAACTGGAATAACGTATAGCACGAAGCACGCACTAGTAGCGATCAACAATATCCCGACAACTGCGGCCCAACACACCAACCTCAAAACATCAACCCCACCTTCACCACCCCATCCCCACGCGACTCCGACAGCTCGATCGGCATTAGGTGCGTGACTATGGGCGCCATGTCGATCTCGCCATCCACGATCCAAGGCAAGGCCACTAGTTTGCAGCACTCAAAGTCCTTCATGGTTCACTCTGTATCCAACGGCTACGACCAATCATCGTACGTCACCCGCCGATCGGGTCCCGCGTATTGAGTTCTGGGAATAGCGAGAAGTCACGGTCCCGGGTCAGGAGCGCTTCGGCCCCATGAGCAACGCATATTGCGGCTACCCGGGCGTCGTGTACTACTCCCCCTATCACTCTGGGGCGTCGCACGAAACCCTCCAGTATCTGCGGAAAGTCCTCGGTCTCACCAATCAGCCGTATCGAAGGAGATGCCGCCCAGGCGGCGAGTTGGCGCCACGCTTGTTCTGGGCTGGTGGCACCATCCTTCCAGATGCGAGGGTTGGTCACCACGCTGAGGAACTCATAGCAGCAGGGCCAAGGAATAGCCCACACATCCTCGCCTTCCGCCAAACCGCGCATGATCGATGCAGCCGTATCGTGATACCTCGATTCGCGACGGTGTGCATACACCAGCAGATTCGTGTCGACGGCGATCACCGGGCTCCAGGCTCTCCGTAAATGACCTCGCGGAGATCCTGCCAAGAGTACATCTCCAGAGGGTCCAGCCCTCCCGCTTCGCCCGCGCTGTGATCAGGTAACGAGTAACGTCGTCTGGTGCCCGCGGTGGATAGTACCTGGCGAAGACCCTCTTCAACCACGGCGCGCAATGGACGTCCGGTACGTTGTGCATGCCGCTTGGCGCGCTTCAGCAACTCGTCCTGGATGTCAAGTGTCGTCTTCATGATACCCATACTAGCCATATCACCTTCAACGGTCAACCCATATCATAACTTTTCACAGTCGACGCCCGCCAAACCGTGTAAAGTCTCAAAACGTCAACCCCACTTTCACTACCCCATCTCTGCGCGACTCCGACAACTCGAACGCCTCTTCAACCTGCTCGACCGGCATGAGGTGCGTGACTATGGGCGCCATGTCGATCTCGCCTTCGACTATCCACGAGAGCGCGCGCCGGAACGTCTTGAGACCGGGCTCTTCCTGCGCGCCAAGGATCGAGTAGGCATTTGCCCGTTTCTTGAACATCTCGGTGTAGTCGAACGGCACTGGATCGTTGCTATCCGGCAATCCGAACAGGACGCATAGACCTTCGTCGGCGACCATGCGAAACGCGTCGCTCAACGTCGGTGTCGAGCCTACAGCCTCGATCACAATATCTGCACCCTTGCCATCGGTCAGATCGTAAACCGCATCCTTAGCCGCATCGCCGATGACATCCACAGTCTCATCCGCACCGTACTTGGCCGATAGGTTGCGACGGCTGTCCACCGGTTCGATGGCGATGATCCGCGACGCCCCTCGACGCTTAAGCACGAAGTCCCAAAACAGACCCGCGCTGCCTTGACCCAGAACTGCACATGTCTTGCCCTCAAGCGACTCCGGCAATCTCTGTGTTGCAAAAATCACAGTGCCTAGTTGCTGCGTCATCAACACGTGCTCCACTGGCGCGCCGGCCGGCATTTTCAGCATGTGCGCCGCATCGACGGCCTGATACTCGGCAAAACACTTCGCATACCAGATATGCGGCACCGTCAACACGAGGTCGCCCGTCTCCAACTCATCAATCCCATCTCCATCGGGATACCGCGCCGGCGGCTCGACCACGATAGCAACGCCTTCATGGCCGGGGTGACCTGGTGGTGCGGGGTAGTCCGGCATCTGCCAACCCTTGCCGACCATGTGCAGATCAGAGCCGCAAAGCGACGCCATCTCAGTCGCCACCAACGCATCCGTCTCAAGCGGTTCGGGATCAGGTGCATCCGCAACAAACCGAATATCGTCTACGCCGAATGACTGGGCCGCTCGCATCAACTGTTCCTTCTGTGTTTATAGTGTGTTGACAATCGGCGTCTCCCGATCATGTCATCCTGAACGCAGCGCAGCGGAGTGAAGAATCTGACGCGGCAATCATTGTTCGCGGTCGTTAGATTCCTCGCTTCGCTCGGAATGACATATATATCAACGCTTCTACTCGTAATCCGCCAACTCATCCCCATGCGCCTCCCACATCTCGTCATACATCGCACGGATCTGATCCAGCGAAAGGACCGCCCCAGTCAACGGATCTAGCGCAACCGCATGGAACGCAGCCTCTCTCGACCGCTCCAGCACTGCAATAACTCCCATTTCCTGCACCGCGATATTCGCCCGTGACAACGACGCGCACTGCGGTGGAAGCTCACCGACCGGCATGGGATGAAAACCCAATTCGTCGATGAGGATCGGTACCTCGACACATGAACCAAATGGCAGGTTGTCGATCAGACCGTCATTCGGCACGTTGCCGTTGATGACGATCTTCTCTCCCGTCTCCATCGCCTCCATGATCCGGCAGGCATACTCGTCAGAGCGGCTCGGCGAGATTGGATCGTCCGAATACGCATCCCCCTCCAACTGCGTCAGATGGTCGTCAACCCGTTTCACACGCCGCTGGAGGTCCTGCCGTATCTCGTTCAGCCTAAACTCGTCCATCACCGCCTCATCAGTCCGGAAATAAGGCACATACTCAGACATGTGCCGCGTTGATTCTGTAACGAAGTAACCGAAGTGCTTCATCACCTCGAAACGCACCGTGTCAAGCGCGAAAATCTCTGGATTGTTCATCGCGTCGCGTAGTGCCGGATAAGCGTCCTCGCCCTTTCTCTCAAACCGCATGAACCACGCCAGATGGTTTATACCCGCGACCCAGGCCGACACCTCGTTCTGCGGCGCACCGATGTAGTCTGCCAAATCTTGGGTGGTGCGCTGAACGCTATGGCAAAGCCCGATCGTCGGAACATCGGCTTCCGAGGTAATCCCCCAACACGCCATCGCCATCGGATTGGTGTAGTTCAGCAGCGTCGCGTTTGGCGCAACATCGTCGATATCGTGCGCGATGTCGATCAGCACCGGCACCGTCCGCAACGCCTTGAACACGCCGCCCGGTCCGACAGTGTCGCCAACTGCTTGATCGATACCGTACTTACGAGGAATGTCAATATCGCGTTCAAAAGTATCACCGACCCGGATCGTCGTCAAAACGTAATCCGCATCCGTGAGAGATTCTCGACGGTCTGTGCTCGTTTCGATCTTCGCCTCAGAACCAACTTCCGCGAATAGTTTCTTGGCGAAATCGCCGATAACTTGCAACCGTTCTGCATCGACATCCATCAACGAGATGTGCGAATCTTTCAGCGACGGCGTGCAAGCGACGTCTTGCAAGAGGCGACGTGCGAAGACGACGCTCCCAGCTCCAATCAGCGATATTTTGGGCGGCATATCAGCGACATTTCCTCACTCTACGACGATTTCGACAATCAATTACACGATATCTGTCAGGGCGATTTCGCCATCATCCTCAACTCGTACTCGCAAATCGAGACCTTCCATCATTGCCATGCCTAGAAGCGGAAATCTGCCCATACAAAGCACCTCGATTGGACGTGATTCACCGAACCAATCGACATCGACTCTATACAGACCGAATTCTCTTTCAATCCCGTCCGCGAGAAATGCCCTTGCCTCACCGACTTTTGGGAGACGCATCTGTTCGATCGTAGTGGCAGGTAGTGTCATCAATCCGGAAAAACCGGTATCGATAACTGTCTCCAACCGCGCTGGTACCCCACTATCGCCGAAAAGGTGCACAACACAGACAGGGTACAACGCGCCGCCGAATCGACGAACGTTGCCTCGCAACATCATTCGGGATCGTGCGGGAAATGCCCTAGCGTGTAGGCGTGCATCGATCCGTGTTTCATGAGAAACACTTCAGCATCCGCAATCCGTTCGTGCAAGGCCGTCATCGTGGAAAGCGCATCATCGCCGATTTCGAATTCACCGGTGTTGACTTCAATCGCGAGAAATTTCCCGAGTTGCTCGTCGTTCAGTTCGTATTTGATCCGAGTGTTATAGAGCGCCTCCGCTCGATCGCCAATGGAGCGTCTTGCAGCAGCAGATTGTGCCATTGATGCCACCATGAATCTCTAACTGGTGTCTGATCTTTATGGTATGTGTCTCGACGCTACGTAATCTAACGATCTAGTGAAACACCACCATCTTCAACTCGGTCATCTCGTCGATGGCGTATGGCGGGCCTTCTTTGCCGAAGCCGCTGTCCTTCAGTCCGCCGTACGGCATCATGTCGGCGCGGAACTGGGTGCCAGAGTTGATGTTCAGGTTGCCGGCCTCGGCTTCAAGCGCAAAGCGCATTGCGTGATCCACGTTCTGGGTGAAGATCGCCGCCGCGAGACCGAAATTGCTGTCGTTGGCCAACTCGATCGCTTGGTCGATGTCCGCCGCCGGAGTGATCGCTACCGCGGGACCGAACACCTCTTCTCGCGAAATTCGCATGTCAGGATCTACGTCGGCGAGGATGGTCGGCGCCATGATCGCACCGTTGCGGGTGCCGCCTGAAACCAAGTTTGCTCCGCCTTCGACCGCTTCATTGACCCAACTCTCGACTCTCGCCGCGTCGGTTTCCCGAACCAACGGCCCCATGTTCATCGCGTCCTGCTTAGGGTCACCGACCGATAACGCCTCCACTTGAGGCTTCAACGCGTCGATGTAGTCGCCATATGCCGACTCTTGGACAATCACGCGCTGCGTTGAGATGCATACTTGGCCGGCATTCGCGTAACCGCTCTGCGCGGTCGCCGCTGCGACCTTGTCCATGTCCGCGTCTGGCATCACGATCAACGGCGAGTTCGAGCCGAGTTCCATCGTCACCTTCTTCAACCCCGCCATCTTGGTTATCCGCTCGCCGATCTCCCGCGAACCAGTAAAGGTGACCTTGCGAACATTCGGTTGCGACACCAGAGCGTCGCCGATCGTGCTACCCGAACCGGTGAGGCATTGGATCGCCATGTCCGGAACGCCGGCCTCGAGCAGAATCTCGGTCAGCTTCAATGCCGACAAAGGCGTGTCCGATGCTGGCTTGATGATGACCGCGTTTCCCCCCGCAATCGCGGGGCCGACTTTGTGGGCGACCAGATTGAGCGGAAAGTTGAACGGCGCGATGGCGGCTACGATGCCGACCGGGACGCGTACCGTGAAGCCGAACTTGCCGGCGTTGCCCGGCGATGCATCGAGCGGTATCGTCTCCCCGCGAAGTCGCTTCGCCTCTTCCGCCGACCACGTCATCGTCTGCACCGCACGATCGACCTCTAACCGTCCCTCGGAAATGACCTTGCCCTCTTCGCGGGTGATCGTCTGCCCGAGGTCTTCTTTTCGATCAATCATGATCTCGACCGCGCGCGTGAGAATCTCGTAGCGATCCATGCCGGTCAAGGCCGCCATCTGCTCTCTGCCCTCTTCCGCGGCGCGCGCCGAGAGAACGACATCCTCGACCGATGCCGCGGGCACGGTGTCAAACGCCTCGCCTACGAAAGGATCGATGACGTCCATCCGGTGGTCTCGATCCACCCATTCGCCAGCTAGATACATCTTCATTTTTCGACCCCTGTTGGACTCGATTCGTTTGTGTCGTCGTTGCGCGTAGGTTAACACTCCCGAACAAATCGCGAAATTCCACGATCCAATCGATGCAACATCAAACAGCATCTAATCAATCGCGATGCGATAAACTTCGCACAACGCAGCAAAACATAAGCGAATCCCAAGCTTTCCAAACAGGAGTCGATTCGAATGTCAGGATCCTTCGAAATCTACTCGGACGAGTTCCAACAGATCCTCGGATCATCACCCGAACTCACTCTGATCTCCAGCGACCTAGTGTTCGCAGAGGGTGTGTGCTGGCTGCCGTCTAGAAACTATGTCATTGTCAGCGATTTCCCGAACAACCGCATCTTGAAGTGGGACGAGACATCCGGCATGGATATCTTCCGCCAACCTTCAGACTGCGCCAACGGCAACACGGTCGATGCCGAAGGACGCGTGCTATCTTGCTTGACGCGCGGCCGCACCGTTGTGCGACTCGAGCATGACGGAACGCTCGCACCAGTCGCTGACGGCTACATGGGTGGAAAACTCACCTCGCCGAACGATGTCGTGGTCAAATCTGACGGTTCGATCTGGTTCACCGATCCGGACTACGGCTTTCTGCACCCCGAGTTCGGGCACGGCGACAAGCCGGAGCAGGATCGCAACCGCGTCTACCGAGTGGATGGTGCCACCTTGGCGATCACAGTCGTGTCTGAAGACTTCGACAAACCGAACGGCATCGCCTTCTCGCCCGACGAAACAGTCCTATACATCGGCGACACTGGTCGAACCCATGGCGAGTTCCGCAACCACCGCGTCATGCAGTTCGACGTGACGCCCGGCGGTGAATCGCTGGTTAACCCGACCATATTCGCGGATATCGAGCC
>JAAXHR010000212.1 GCA_012270805.1 Dehalococcoidia bacterium | reverse complement strand
CACAGCTTCGCCTCGCATCTCCTCAACGGCGGTGCATCGCTACGTCACGTCCAAGAGTTGCTGGGGCACGAGAACATCGCAACTACGCAGATCTACACACACCTCACATCCGAGCACATCCGAAGAGAGTACGACGCGGCGCATCCGCGGGCGTGAGTCTTTGGGCGATCCCCGGCTCGGTTGCGGTAGGACTTCGGATCTGCGGATGATCTACCTTACGCGTCGCTACCATCCTGGTCGGCATCGCCGATTTTCGGTGTAGAGCTCGACCATTGCTCAAGACCGTGCGCTTTGAATGCCAGATATGCGCCGACGGCTTGGAAAATGGTTCCGAAGACCCCGATGGACGGCGGTGTGCTACCGTCTGCGGCCCACCACAGCAACGTGAACAACAGCCAGAGAATGGTGCTGATGAACAACAGCCAGCTAGCTAAACGCAGGTCTGTGAATACTAAGCCCGAAGCCAAGATCGCCAAGAGCATCGGCAGACGCACCATGATGAAACCGAAGATGTACTCGCCTACGCTAGAAGAAGAAAAGTTCATCAGGTCAAGGAAAGTCCGGAACGTGCCAACACCCCACAGCAGTATGATTGCTAACGTTCCGAGCGTCGTTATTACCGCGACAGCGATTTTGGCGTCCCGGATCGAAAAGTCTGCCATGGTATCCTTCCTATCTGTTTGTTTGGCGATGGGCGTTTTGATTTTCCGACGTCAAATCTCCAAAGTCGCAAATCCGATCGCCATCATGATGTACTGAGCCAGTGCGAATCCCAACGCTGTGGCACCCAGCCGTTGCAACCAGTTGGAATCGTACTGCCACAGCGACGCCAATCCGAACAGCAGCATCGGTGCCGGTGCGAGAACCCATGCCCAATCGCCAGCGTAATCCTTCAAAACCACCGCCGACGTCAACGTTATCTGCAACAGCAACAGCCCGACCGCGAAACCGCCGACCGCCAAGATCAGAAGGATCGCATACGATGTCCGCTCCTCATCGTCCAGATCCTCTGAAACATCTCTGAAGAAGAGATCTTCCTCTTCCTGCATCTCAGCCTCATCCAACGGTGTTGGTTGAGGGTTCTGGCTATCGTTATCTCGCATCGGCTAGATCAGTTGGCGGTCTCATGGCGTGATAGCTTTGCGTTTCACTAGTCTCAGTATTTTCCGATCCCCCTGTGTCCTTCGGACATTTCCCCCGTGAGCGGGGGAAACCGAGGGCTTGGCCGTCAAGTTCTCGCATACTTTATCGATTGACTCCGCAGATCAGTCCTCGAATTCAGCCCAGATCGATTTCGCGTAGTCAAGCGAAATGCCGTCTTTGTGCCACTGATCACCATTCTGCGTGCCTTCGATCGCCATGTAGCCGCTGTAGCCCGCGTTCGCCATCGCCGAGATAGCGTACCGGTAGTCGACTTCGCCATCCTGCAACGGGACCCTGATGAACACCGTTCGCTGATTCTCCGGGTGGTAGACGCGATGCAGGTTCTTGCAGTGCCAATACTTCGAGATCGGTGCCATTGCATCGATCGCGTCGTCGTAGTCCTCTTCTGGCACGTCGTATGTCCAGACGATGTTGCCGATGTCGGGGTTGATGCCGAAGTTCTCGCGGTCGATCATGTTGTGAATCATCACCGCTGACCACGAATTGTCGACTGGAGAGTTCTGGTGCACCTCAATGGTTATATCCACATCGTCAGCCGCATCGCACACCTCTTGAAACGCCGAAGCTAGGGCGTCATAGACCCACATCTCGGCGTCTCTGCTCGCGTCCTGGGACTTCGGCCAACCACTGACGCTACCCGGAATCGATCCGGGCGGATGTCCGGGGTAACGTGCCGGCGCGCTCAACGCGCCATTCACCACCTCCGCGCCCACATGCTCCGCGTACTCCACCGCACGCATCAGCTTCTCGCGATTTTGAGGACCGTGCCTTGCCTCGGTCAGCGTGCCGCCGGATCGGATTGCACCGACCTTCAAGCCGTGTGACCGGACTCGTTCACCGAACTCGGATATCGACTTCGCGTCGCCTAGCCTATCTAAAACCTCGAAACCGCACTCGATAGCGTCGAAACCAGTGTCGCGTGCCCGGTCTAAAAACTCCGACGTGTAGTTGTCCGGGTGCAGATCCCACGTGTCTACAGACTGTGGATAAAGCGTGAATCGTCGGTGGGCGTAGCAGAAGCGCATGACGTGCCGTTGTCCTCTATTGCGTTACATGTTGCATCGCCAACGACGACGCATTTCAATCCATGCGTTCGCAGTTTAACACTGCAACACGATGATGGATACGGTTCAACCCCACGACAATCATGTTCGAGACATCAGACTGCTTCAACAGCCTCCGCTCGCGCTTCTTCATCTTCTCGCGGCACGACCTCATCGGTAATCTTTTTCCCTAAATCTCTCTCGGCCACCTTCAACGAGTACGCCGTCTGCAGATTCATCCACATGCGTGCGCCAGAACCAAAATAACGCTCCAAGCGCAACGCAAATTCGGCATCAACATCGCGCTTGCCTGCCAAGATCGCCGTCATATGTTCCGCAGGTATCCCCAACTTGTACGCAAATGTCTTTGGCGTCAGACCCATCTCCTCTAGGTCTTCGTTCAATATCTCGCCAGGATGAACCGGAGGCATGCCATTTTTCGGTTTCATCTTCTGCCTCAACTTTCTGATCTCAGTGATAGTCTACGATTTCAACGTCGTAAGGTCCTGCGTCGCCCCATCGAAAACATATCCGCCATTGACGATTGATGCGGATCGAATACTGTCCGGCGCGGTCACCCCGCAACCTTTCAAGTCGATTTCCGGAATAGTCGGCGAGTTGACTCAGACTGTCAGCTTCGTTCAATAGTGCCAGTCGATATCTAGCTTGACGTTCAAATCCTTGGAAATCCCGTACGAACACGCCATCGAAGAACCTTGCCGTTCGTCGATTTTGAAACCTCTGTATAGCCATATGTTACCTTTCTCACTCTAACATCTGTACATATTTCAAGCCGCTCGTTGATCCGACACAATGTGTACCATGAACCCGTCTATTCATTCCAAACAAATGGCAATCCGTCCAACAACACCACCGAGGGTCAATCCCAAATGAAAATCACCGACCTCCGGGCATACGTCGTCCGCGCACAAGAATCCCGCCCTTGGATGTTCGTCGAAATCGACACCGACGAAGGCATCACCGGATACGGCGAATCCACTAACGTCGGCGGTGGCGGCGCTATCGTCATCGCTCAGACCTATGCTCTCCTGAAGCACGACCTCGTAGGCCAAGACTTCTCCGACGGTTTAGTCGGTCAAGACCCCAACCACATCGACCGCATCTGGCACCAGATCTATCGACGATTCGGCACCCTCGGCTCACGCGGATTCGCCACAACCCTCGCAAGTGGCGTCGACATGGCCCTCTGGGACATCAAGGGCAAAGCCCTTGGCAGACCCGTGTACGATCTCCTCGGCGGCCCAATGCGCGACTCCGTGCCCCTATACTCCCACTGCGGACCTGCTGACGACATCGATGCCTGCGTAGCGGATGCCAAGGCCCAGGTGGCACTCGGGTACCAAGCCCTGAAACTCGACCCGTTCTCACCCGAAATGGGAGCCAAACACCGCCGCTATATCGACGGTAAGATATCGGCCTCAGCCGCTGCTCACGCCGAAGACCTCATGGCCGCGCTAAGAGAAGGGCTGGGACCCGACATCGAACTCATGATCGATGCCCACGGCAACTTCGACGTCTCTACCGCCACCGATCTCTGCAACCGCATGATGCCCTACAACCTGACTTGGTTCGAAGAACCACTCCAACCCGAGAGCCTCGAAGCCCATCGCCAACTCCGACGCAACACCGACATCAATCTGTGCATCGGCGAACGCAAGTACACTCGCTGGGACTTCCTTCCATACCTGACTGAAGGCCTAGTCAACTACATCATGCCCGACATCTGCTGGACCGGCGGCATCTCAGAGATGAAGAAGATAGCCCACTTAGCCGAGGCCTTCTACATCCCCATCTCTCCCCACGACGCATCCGGCTCATTCAATGTCATCTCCGGCGCTCACGTCCTCATGAACGTACCCAACATCTACCGCCTCGAAATGAGCCACCACTCGGTTCCCGCTTATAACGCCTGCCTCACCGAGCCGCTCGACATTCAAGGCGGTCACCTCCATCTCTCCGACAAACCCGGCCTAGGCTACGAACTGGACCGCGACTACATCAAAGCCCACCTCGACACGCAATGGGCAGCCCTGATTTCATAGATTAAGAGGGGACCAGCAGATCCACCCAGATAGCGTCGCGCGTCAGTCGATCGAGTGCCGCGCGTCCCTGCGAATCGTCGCCGGGAAAACGAATTTCGAGCCGTAGTCGATATTTCTCGCCTCCACGTGGTAGTCCTCACACACTCCGAATTGATGAGGATCGAACGACCAGTACATCTCGTAGCTCAGAATCTTGAACTCTGATGTGTCCACTTCCATCTCAACATTCACCGTCGTTTTCTTGCTCCAATCAGTCCGCACATCTCCCCCATCCAGCAACGCTTCAAACTTCAGCACGTCTCCCTCTCGAGATACAACCTTCATCTCCAACTCTTCGCCGTAGATGTTGATGCTCGACAGCAACACCATCGGATTGCTGAAAGAATCTCTGAAACTCGTCAACCTCGGCAGCTCCGTGAACGACACTTCACGCCATCCACTCGAAACCTCGAACCAGTACCGCAACGAACTGCGTGGCGCCGGCGTTCTGATCATGTAGTAGTGAATCAGATCATTCTTGAAATGCACCCACCTGGGCACCCGCGGACGAATCCCACCGATCTCATACTCCGACCAATCGAAATTGCGACTGCAACTGGGCCATCCACCCTTGATCTCGAAAATCGCTGAACCGTCATCCATCAGCCGCGCGTGCGTCCGACGCAATATCTCCTCCACCGACAACTCGCCTGCCACCGGCTGATCCACCAACTCATCCGCGAACACCACCAGTTTCCGTATCTCGCCGAAGCGCATCCCGGGCTCCACGAGCGGATGCGAAGCGATGCGCAGCAAGGCTTCATCTTGTTCGCCGAGCGTCAGATAGTCGAGCGCGTCGTAGCTCATCACACTGGTCCGGTCGTGATGACGGTGCAGCATCCCGGTAAATAGGTGTATCAACTCGTGAAGCGCAATGCTGTAAATCTGGTGGTCCCGTGCGATTCTGTTGACAGGCGCTATCGGCGGCCAGACCACCATCTGCCCGCTGATTATCGAACCGTCCGACGCGATGTCGAACAGCGCGCAACCTGCGGCGCGGTTGCATCTCAACTTGTCAAGACGCGTCTCTGCGCGCGGCAGTCCCAGATAGACCGCAACGTCGGACTGTGTCTTGCTCGTCGCGTCTTCGAATTTCAGATTGAGCAACGGCGCGATATCTGCTAAAACGCGGTCGAATATCTCCTCGTACGCCTCGTCGCCAGTCGTCCATATCTTGACGGGCTCGCCGACAGGCCATTTGACGATGTAGTCGTTGCGCCACGCGGCACAACCGACGCCCGCATCACTTGGCGTTTCTCTTCGGAGATTGGAGGTGTCTGAGAAGCATTCCCAGATGTCACGGTCCACGCCCAGTATGCGTTCTGGCACCTTAGCCACCGTCGTCACAGGAGGTTCGTCGTCTTGTGTGAACGTCAACGT
>JAAXHR010000360.1 GCA_012270805.1 Dehalococcoidia bacterium | reverse complement strand
TGACGCCCAACTTTCAATTCAATTAATCCGAAATGTTCATTTAGCGGGATCCGAAAGACCAGCGAATAGGGTAAACCATCGCCCAGAGAAGTCTACTTCAAATATCGGTGCTTCAAAACGCGAGTACGATGTAACGTTGCGGCGAGATCGTTGCATCGAACCAAGAAACCTCAACTGGATGGCACCAACTCATGAAGATTGCGGACATAGACGTATTCAGGATGCGCACCCCGGTGCACAAGACGGCGGGGACAAACTGGCTGTTTGTGCGGATAACGGCCGACACGGGAGATTACGGTTGGGGCGAAGCAAGCACTCAATACAAGGATCTCGGAGTCGCCGCCGAGATTGAAGACTTCGCCAAGTACCTAGTTGGGAAGGACCCCTTTCAGATCGAGCATATCTGGACATCGCTCCATCGACGTGTCACATGGACCGGCGGTGCCGTGACGATGAGCGCGATTAGCGGGATTGATCTCGCACTCAATGATCTAAAAGCAAAAGCACTCGGAGTGCCGGTTTACGAGATGTTGGGAGGAAAGGTGCGTGACAATATCCGAACCTACGCGAACGGGTGGTTTGATCCGGATGAAGACGATGGCCTCGGAAAAGGCGCAACTACGGTTGACGACTATCGCCGCCGCTCCGCCGAGTTGGCCGAGGAAGGTTGGCGAGCGATGAAGTTCTACCCGTTTTACGGACCGCAAGTGATCACTCCGGAACGGATCCAGCAAGGAGTTGAACTTGTCGAAGCCGTGCGTGAATCGGTCGGCTCTTCCGTTGAAGTCGCCGTCGATGTGCGTGGAAGGTTGGATCCGTGGAGCGCACGACGTGCTGCCAAAGCAATCGAGCAGTACAATATCGCATGGCTCGAGGAGCCTATTCTTTGGGACAACATCGATGCGCTCGCAGCGTTCGCAAACCACACCAACATCCCGATCTCGACAGGCGAGCAGCTCTACGGCAGATGGGACTTCAGACCGCTGCTGGAGTCACATGCCGCCAACATCATCCAGCCCGATATCTGCCACGCGGGCGGTATAACTGAACTGCGCAAGATCGCCGCCGCCGCTGAAACTTACTACGTGTCGGTGGCACCACACAACTCTAACGGTCCGATATCAACAGTCGCCAGTTTGCACCTCGACCTCACGATGCCGAACGCGTTCATGCAGGAGATATTCGTGAGTTTCCTGGGCGCGTACAAAGCCGTCTTGACCGAGATGATCCCCATCAGCGATGGTCATGCGACCGTGCCCGATGGGCCAGGATGGGGAACCGAGATTGATGTCGATGCGCTGGCCCAGTTCCCACCGGGCGATTACGTTACCGTCGAAAGCGAACCATACATGGCGTTCTGATCCAGTTGATCGTGAACGCCAATTAGATCGGGTTCCGGGTCGAACGAACATCGAAATCCGTCACACACGCGAGGACCGACCTGAATGCATATCACGGCTGCTCAAGTTTCACTGCAAATTCACGCGTCATCGTCGTTGAAAGACAAGAGACGGGTTATTCACTCAGTGGTTTCCAAGTTACGAAATCGACACTCGGTTTCTGTTGCCGAAGTCGATCCTAACGAATCTTGGAACGCGGCAATTATCGGCATCGCGGTAGTGAGTGGTGATCGTCGCACGGCTACCCAGATTCTCGAGCGCGCGCTGACGTTTGTTGAACGTGCAGCCCCAGAAGCAGAGGTGATTGGCGTAGAGACAGACGCCTGGTCTTTCTAGGCGGAGTGAAGCCGCAGTCCATTCTTCGGGAGCTTGTTCGATTAATAAAAGAAAACGGCCCGGAGACCTAGCGTCACCGAGCCGTTTCGGTTCGTTGAACTGAGCGTTTCCTAGGCTCAGATATGCGTCGCATCAAGCAACCTTGACGACCGCTGCGCGTTCGCGTTGCATGTCGAGGAGTATCTGGCGTGCTTGCGCCGGACTGATGATGCGGGTGCACTGGATGCACTTGAGCATGATTCCGTCCAGTCCACGTCCGAACTGAACGTCGCCCTGGCATACAGGGCATCGGCGGGGGAATATCGTAGTCTGCTTCATATTGCTTGTCTCCGTTGTTGGGTTTTCTGGTGAAATGATGGCTCTTTTTGGTCTGAACCAAAAAGCCCCGATTCTTGACCGGGGCTTCAGTTCGAAATGAGCTTTGTGTATCACTCCGTTCGGGATCGCCCCAGTCGTCAGGCCGCTGGTTGCTCCATTCGCGTCAATAGCTCGCGTGCCTGATGACGATCGATCAGCCTGGTGCACTGCAGACACTTGAGGGTTGGTCCTTCAAGCCTGACTGCAAACAGGATGTCGCCATTGCAATGCGGGCAACGCTTTTCGTAGATCGTTGACATGCTGGTTTCGGATTGCCTCTGCTCTAAGGTTGTTTGTTTCGCTTTGATCTCTCGATCCGGTTCGTCACATGTTCGGCATCGCCGTGCTCTCGACGGCGAAATTGGCTGGTTGAAAACTTTTTAATACATCACAACACGTCTTGTCAAGTAATTTTAGCAAGATTTCGTAATTTTTCCGTCTCAGTGTCATTTTCTTGATGCCACAGTGATGGAATTCGTCAACTTTGATACAAAGCGTATCATCTATGTTACCATGAAATACAATGTGAAACAACGGATAGCGGGTCATAATTCCGTAGTTGTCCGTCTTGCCACCTCGTTGGAGCCAGTGTGACACAGAGATACGAAGAGCGACAATCCCCGGATGCAAGCGCGTCGATCCCAAACGCAGATGCATTCGTTCGTCTTGTAAATAAAATCGCGGCACAAGCAGCTCGACAAGAACTGGCGCGTCAAACGGAGGAAGCGCAACGAACGCGGAGACGCGGCAGAATGCGTGTGCGTTTCGCTGGGCGCGCCGACGCCCTGTACATAATCAGCATCGCCGCGAAATTGGCGGATATGCATCCCCAGACCCTCAGAAAATACGATCGTGAAGGTTTGGTAAGTCCCTCTCGAACGCAAGGAAGCAGGCGACTTTACTCTGAAGAAGACCTTGAACGGCTGCAAATTGTGCGGCGGCTGTCCGAGGACCTCGGACTGAATCTCAGCGGCGTGGGCCTCGTCCTCGAATTAGTGCAGCATATGCGCGGAATGCTGGAGGTGTTGGAAAACAGCGAGGACTTGACCAACTCCGCCTCCGCTAAAGCGGTCGCTGATGAGATCAAAGTGATCCTGCACTACTTAGGAGTCGAATGATGGGAGTCGGCGGACCGAATTTGGACGGACCTTGGGTACGCAGGACCCGTAGACCAGCGCGGACGTTGATAGGCAATGGACGTTCCCGAAGAGCAGTCCGACAACTAATCGTTGAATGTAACGAACTTCGAACTGAATTGAACCAAACGCGCACGGAATTAGTGCAATATGAAACGGAACGCGACGAAACACGTCACAAAATCGAAGAGTTGGAATCCAAGGTTAAGCGCCTGCAATCCGATCTTGTCCGGTCTTACGACGACACTCAGCGCGCCAAACGTTCGTCCGCTCAACGAGAAGCGAGCGTAGCGGAACAGGCTCGTTTAGCAGTGGCAACCCGCATAATGACCGTCGCAGACGACTTTTCGAACGCGTTGGAGACCGCTGAAGAGCAGAATATGGACCCTAAATGGTTCGACGGCTTCAAAGCGATGGCCGAGAAAATCGAAAAAGGTCTGACCGACGCAGGTTTCCGACGATTCGAGTCAATCGGACAGGATATGGACCCTGCAAGGCACGAAGCCCTAGCTACGATGCCGACATCCGACGACCAAGTAGGCAAGGTTGTACAGGTCATCGAAGCCGGATACGAAAACACCGAAACGGCTAGAGTGGTGCGCGTCGCCAAAGTCTTGGTCGGTCGACGACTGGACGAATCTGAAGCGAGTTGACCACTTAGCCACACCAACAGAACGAAACTCACCAGTTCGAACTGGGAAAGAAAGGCAAGTTACAAGAAATGGCAAGAGCTATCGGCATTGATCTAGGGACTACTAATTCCGCAATGGCGTACATGAGTGCCGGAGAACCCGAGATCATCGAAAATTCGGAGGGCCAGCGACTCACGCCATCCGTAGTCGCTGTCAACACAAAGACCAGCGAAAGACTCATCGGAATGATGGCGCGTCGACAGGCGGTTACCAATCCGGAACACACGGTCTACTCTGCTAAGCGTTTTATTGGTCGCCGATTCGACGATGAACTGGTCACAAGCGACCAAGAGCGAGTGCCATTCACTCTGTCGAGCCTCGAAAACGGCGATGTCGGCATCCAGTTCGACGGCAGTGTACGCCCTCCGGCTGAGATCTCCTCGATGCTGCTCGCTCGGTTGAAGTCGGATGCCGAGGAGAGATTGGGCGAGCCCGTCACACAGGCTGTGATCACAGTGCCTGCCTATTTCAACGACGCGCAACGAGAAGCAACTCGGATCGCTGGAACGATTGCCGGACTTGAGGTGTTGCGCATCGTCAACGAGCCAACAGCGGCCGCACT
>JAAXHR010000264.1 GCA_012270805.1 Dehalococcoidia bacterium | reverse complement strand
GAGGACTCCGGCGAGGGACGTTGGACCGTCGATGCCTCTGTCGAGTTAGCGGTGCCTGCTCCAGTGATCACGGCGGCTTTGCAAATGCGTTTCCGCTCGCGGCAAGACAATCCAATCGGAGGACGCGCGTTAGCCGCAATGCGCAACGCGTTCGGCGGTCACAGCGTCAGACGTTCGGATGGCGGATAGCGAAGCAAGACAGTTCACGATCATCATCTTCGGCGCGTCTGGGGATCTGACGCAACGCAAACTCGCGCCCGCGCTTTTCCACCTGCACGCCATCGGAGCACTGCCTGAACGCTGCCGTTTCATCGCGTTTGCACGCTCGGAAATGAACGATGAATCCTATCGGCGACTCTTGTTCGAGGTTTCAACCGACGACTATTCTTCAGACGCGCAAAGCTGGTTAGATTTCGCCAAACAAGTCAGATATTTCCGAGGGTCTTCTAACGATGTCACATCTCTGAAGCGGCTCGACGATTTCATCCGCGCCGACTCCAACGGCGAAACGAAAGACGACCGCCTCTACTACTTGGCACTCTCTCCTACGCTCTACGAAGGCACCATCAACGCCTTGGGTGATGCCGGCATGCTGGACGAAAGTGGCGGAGTCCGACGATTGGTGGTCGAAAAACCGTTCGGCACCAACCTGAAATCGGCGCGGCTGCTGAATGAGGCAATCCACGCCCGGGCGAACGAGCACCAGCTGTTCCGAATCGACCACTATCTCGGCAAAGACACGGTTCAGAACCTGATCGTGTTCCGGTTCGGCAACACCATCTTCGAACCGCTGTGGAACCGTAACTACATCGACCACGTCCAGATCTCCGTGCTTGAAGACCTCGAGGTCGGCGATCGCGCTGCTTACTACGAGCATTCCGGCGTACTTCGCGACATGTTCCAAAGCCACCTCCTGCAACTGCTGGCGTTGGCGGCGATGGAACCGCCAGCCACGAACCACGCCGATTCACTCCGCGATGAAAAGGCGAAGGTGCTCAGCGCTATACGCAAACCGTCTCCTGAGCGGGCCGCTACCAACTCGGTCCGAGGCCAGTACCGCGGCTACCGTCAGCTCGATGGCGTGTCCCAAGCATCGTCGACCGCGACCTACGCCGCGCTGCGACTCTTCATCGACAACTGGCGTTGGCAAGGCGTGCCGTTCTACCTCCGTTCCGGCAAAGCTCTACGTCAGAAATACACCGAAGTCGCCATCCAGTTCCGCGAACCACCGCACCGCATCTTCGACGACGAAGACGCATCGGGGCTAGTCCCAAACATGCTTCGAATCGTCATCCAACCCAACGAATCCATACGTCTGACGATAGACAACAAGAAGCCCGGAGCGCGACTCCGAGCAGAAGCCCAAGAACTCGAATACAAGTTCCCTATGGGGATGCGCGACGCGTATGAACGTCTGCTGCTCGACGCCATTGCTGGCGATGCGTCGCTCTTCACCCGCTCCGACGAAATCGAACTCTCGTGGGGTGTCGTTGACCCGTACATCGAAGCGTGGGAGACGGAGTTAGCCGCTCAGCTCTATCCCTACGAACGCGGCACTTGGGGCCCCAACGCCGCGGATCAGTTCATAGCACCCAACCGCTACTGGTCGAATCCATGAGGCTACTAATCTCGCCGAGACGGTGAACTAGAATAAGATTTTCTGTACGGTTAAAATAACTGGTTAGAAGCACGAACATGATCCAAGTCCAAGCCACCGAAGCCAAAGCTCGATTAGCCGAACTCTTACGCACTGTAGAGCGCGGCGAAACCGTAGTCATAACTCGGCACGGCAAGAAAATCGCGCACCTAGTACCTGCAGTCGAGCAAGAACGCGCTGAACGCGAAGCCGCTGTTCAGCGGTTTCTGAAACGACGTGCGACATGGAAGCATGTGGGGATGTCGCTGGAAGAAATCCTCGAAGTTCGACGTGAAGGACTTCATTAGTGGCTGTTGTGGTCATCGACAGTTCGTTGGCTGCTGCTTGGTTGCTTGACGACGAACACCACCCTTTGGCCGAAGCGACATTCGAGAATCTGGGCAGACATGGTGGGATTGTGCCTTGCATATGGCAATTCGAAATCTGTAACACGCTTCTCATGGCGGAGCGCAGGGGAAGGATTTCCAGATCGGGGATAGAAGGTTGTATAGATGCCATCAACGAACTGCCAATATCCACTGACCGAGAGACCGATTTGTCGACATGTTTTCAACTCGCACGAAAACATGACCTCACGTTCTACGACGCGATCTATCTCGAACTCGCAGAGAGATTGAACGCTTCGTTAGCCACCCTCGACAACACGCTAGCCCGCGCGGCTGAGAAAGAAGGGCTACTGTGGCTGGGGTGACGATGGCTGTCCGTTAAGGCCTACATTCTCTTGACTATTTCTCTTCGGCATCGATCAAATATTCCGACAAATTACCCATCAACATCGTCCCCCTGCCCCGCGTCGCCTCATGAAAGTTGTACTGCCACTCGTCGTCTTCGCCTGGATAACTGAACCGGGAAACCTGCCTGCTGATCTCCTCCACAACTTCAGTCGTCGCTGGATGGTCTTCGTCAATCAATAGGATCGCTGCTGCCCGGAACTCCTTTTGTGAATCGGCGAAGTCCGGCTCTCTCGCTCCGTGCTCAGCGACGATGTCCTCGATCGAAACCCACTCTAATTCGTCAGCAGTGAAGTACCATCCACCCTCATCGTGATACTCGATCATGCCGTCGACACTCCTAACCGCCCTTGCGCCCTTTGCGACTAAGAAATCCGGCACTTCGTCTGCCTTTGCCAAACCGGCCAGGTATAGCTCAAAAAAGCTGTAAGGAAGCCAATCATTACCCCAACCACCATTAGGGAAGTCACCTGCGTAATACCAACCATCTCCCAAATCCTCAAAATCCTCGATCTTGAACCCGCCTAGCAACCCGGACACACTGCTGTACCACCAATGCGGATGCGGCTCCAAAACGAAGTTACCCCATCGATGCATCAACTCGTGCAACACAGGCCCGCCACCTAACGCCTCATTCCATGGGAAATGCAACGCGCCTTTCAACTTTAAAGGAGAACCCCAACCTTCATTGTGAAATGAATCTTGTCCGATACCTTTGATGTGGTTGCTCACAGCGTAGTACGCACCGGAATAAGATCTGAACCGGTCGTCCAATAATTCGATATTCGAAATAATCATCAAAAAATCGAACTCGTCCTGGAAAAATTCGTAGAAATCACTCGCGTAGTCTTCAAGACGGAGATTCGCGCTTAATGGGCTCCTGCTGATGGGCAAAACGAACAAATTGTCGTTATAAATCTGAGGCCTCCCAAATGCCGTCGCGTAAAGAGTGCCAGATCCGACGGTTACACCTCTATCAGCAAGTTGCTCTACTAATTTCTGGTTCGAGGTATCATTGCGAATTTCACCGTCAAGCTCCAGACGGTCCGAATCGGCCAATCCCCGGTTTTCAACCAGCGGCTCGATGTTTCTGACTCGGTTCCCATTCAGTCGCAGGTCGTTAAGCTCCGAAAGATTAATCAATGGGGAAACGTCTTCGATCTCGTTGAAGCTCAAGTCAAGAGCCTTCAGCTCATCGAGATCCGCAAGTGGACTCAGCTCAGATATCCGGTTGTCGGAAAGCACCAGCGTTTGCAGCTCTCCCAAATCACTGAGCGGGCCGACATCGGTCAAATCCGTCCCAACAATTCTCAATCGTTCCAAATTCGTGAGCCCCGAAATCACGTCGATGTTCGAAATCGGTGCTGGTCCGATCATCAGCGTTCTAAGAGCCGTGAGCCCGTTCAGTGGCGACAGATCCTCAACTTCATTCCAACTTGCGTTTAAATGGATCAACTGCCGGAGATCCTCAATCGGCGACAGATTTTCAACACCGATGCCTTTGATCTCTAAACGCTGAAGCTGTTCTAGACTCGAAATAGGAGCCAGATCTACTACTTTGTTATTGCTGATGTCCAATTCCTGTAACCGATCCACTCCTGCAATCGGTCCAATGTCGCCGATCTTGTTGTCCGAAAGGTCTAGGTGGATCAAATTACTTAAATCGGATATATCTGCAATGTTCTCGACATGGTTGTTCGAAACCAGCAAGGACTCTAGGTTGTTGAGGCCAGAGATTCCTCTGATGTGATGTAGTCGATTAAATCCGATATCCAAGCGCTGCAGATTCGTCAGTGTTGACAGAGCTGAAACATCTGTCAATTGGCAACTTGCTAAATTCAATTCCGATAGGTTCGTCAGCTGGGCGAGTGGAGCTAGATTCTTGATTCTGTTCAGGAACGCGTCCTCGTCAGGTCTTAGGGTAGTACGCGATTCACCTAGCGTCAACGATCCCAAATTCGTCGCGTATTGCAATCCTTCGAGATCTCGGATCGCTTTCCAACTCAGATCCAAGCTTTCGAGCGCAGCTAAATCTGAAACGTAGATCTCCGATCCCGGTTCCTTGCCGAGGCGTTCCAGGATGGCGGTTTTCAACCGAAAATCTGGGAAATGGATGCCACATTCGATCAACATCAGATCGCCAAAATCGCTTTTTGGCAGATCTCCTAACGACAAGGGCACGCATCCAGTTATGGCATTACCTGATATCCGCACGGTTTCTAACTTGGACAGCTTTCCAAAAGCATTCGGGATTTCACCACTGAGATTGTTGTCCGTTAGATCAATACCAACCACGCGTCCGAATTCATTGACCGCAACCCCATACCACTCACCCAACGGAGAAATCGTCAACCAGCCTTCGTGGTTTATCCAGTTATCACCGCCCGTCGCCTCGTAAAAAGACTGCAACGCATCGCGCTCCGCACCTCCGCAATCCGGCAGATCGACATCATAAAAGTCGGTGCTTTCGATAGCGAGCACGTCAACGGGTATGCAACCCGAGATCCCCGGATTTCTGCTGACGAAGAATTGTCGCAATCTTGGCAGATTCCCAATTTCGTCGGGAATCTCGCCCCTCAAATTGTTTTCCAATATCTCGAAGTTTTCCAATCTGGTTAGGTTGCCCAACTCTGGGGGAATTGCGCCGGTCAGTCTATTGAAATCCAGCCGGAGGTTCTGAAGATTTGCAAGCCTCCCAAACTCTCTGGGCACTTCACCACTCAGATGATTTTTAGAGAGAACCAAACCAGTCAAATTCGAAAGTTCAGCCAGTTCGATAGGGATTTCACCAGTCAAGCGGTTATTCGAGATTTCCAACAACTCCAGTTTGGAAAGAGTTCCGATCTCCGGCGGTATTTCACCCGTCAATTCGTTGTCATCCAACCGCAACAGGAGCAAACCGCTCAGATCGCCGAACGACGATGGAATCTCGCCGCTGAACTGATTTCCGAAAAGCGCGATCCGTTCTAAGTTCGGAAGCTCACCTATCCACGATGGAAGCGAACCTGTCAAACGATTGCCGGCCGCTGCAAATATGACAAGTTGTGACAGGGACGCAAGTTCAGCCGGCAACTCTCCTTCGAGATCGTTGAAACTCAGAAGCAATCTTTCAAGTTGAGATAAACGACCTATTTCCGACGGGATCTCGCCGATGAGATTGCTATCATCAAGTTCCAACGCAATCACATGACCCATCGAATCGGTGCTGATCCCATGCCACTCGCCGACTGGTGCATCGCTCAACCAATTCCGGTTGTTTTTCCAGTTGACACCATCGGTCGCGTTGTAGATCGCGACCAGCGCGTCTCGTTGCATCTCAATGATTTCGCATGACAGTAGATTTAGTTTTCTCAAGTCATGATTCGCGACGTTTGGATAGTTATGATGTAGACATCCGGTCAAACCTCGGTTGTTCGATAGATATAATTTCTCCAGATGCTTTAACTCGTCAATCCATGAAGGAATCGGACCGTCAAACAAGTTATTTTGAAGTTCCAACTCAATCAGATTTGAGAGTCTTACGAGTGCGTCGGGAATATGGCCGCTCAACAGATTGGACTGCAACCGCAACCACTTCACTGCTTCAAGATCGCCAAATTCCGCTGGGATTGGCCCTGAAAGTTGGTTATCCCCAAGTAGCAACTCTTCTACCTTGCGCAGGTTGCCCAATTCAGATGGTATTGCACCTCTCAGATCGTTGTTGTCCAGCCTTAGCACTAACAGCTCTTCAGATTCACCTAATTGCGGTGGGATCTCACCCGTGAAACTGTTATTGCCCAAGTCCAAGACCTTTAGACGAGTCAGATCACCTAACGACTCGAGAATAAACCCTTCCAAACTATTGGAATAAAAGCTCAATACCTCCAACTCTGTCAATTCACTTATCTGCGCCGGTAACACGCCTTGCAATCTGTTGTCATTGAGAACCAGCTTCGTAACAGAGCCTTCTTCGTTTGTGGTTACACCATACCACTCACTCAACGACGCTTCGCTGAGCCAGTTTTCATTGTTCCTCCAATTTGCACCGCCAGTAGCATGAAAAAACGCAATTAATACATCCCGTTCAGACAAAACTCGCGCTGTCGTGGGCACTGGCGTTTCAGTGGGCAACGGTGTAGGGGTAACAGTCGGCTCCGGATTCGGAGTCTTAGTGGGCGACGGCGTAGGAGTAGTAGTCGGTACCGGAGTAGGCGTCTCTGTAGGCAAGGGTGTAGGAGTAGCGATCGGCTCCAGAGTCGGAATCTCGGTGGGCGACGGCATAGGAGTAGCAGTCGGTACCGGAGTTGATGTCTCCATGGCGACGGATGTTTCGTTCAAAAAGGGAGTAGGCGTGACGACGAGTCTAGAGATCTGAACTTCCGATGGTGTAGCAGTCTGATCGGGTTCGTTGCATCCGATCAGAATCGCAGTCGAAACGCAACTCAGCATCAATAAAACCGCGATAATTTCTATGCGACGCCCTGAACGATTCGGATACAAAGATGTCACTGGACGTTCATTGTTGGTGGAGATCACAAGTGTGGTAGCGCGTTAACGGTATCGCGGATCGATCTTAACAGCACAGAGAAGGGCCACGAAATTGTCGATCATCGCGGTGTGACATCAACGTACTCCAAACATCCACCGCGATGTCATTCTGAACGGAGTGAAGAATCTCAGTCCCGTCTCCAATACGAAGCAATCAGATTCCTTGCTGTGCTCGGAATGACACTTCAGAACGATGAGATTCCTCGTTGTACTCGGAATGACAGGGCAAACTCAATGGAATGGCACAGTAAAACGTAACGCGCCATACAATCCATCCCATGTCTGCTACCAACTCCGCCACCTCCTACACCCTCCTAACCGCAGACCGCGTGATCGATGCTAAGGGCGGCCTGCCGATCGAACAAGGTGCCGTCCTCACTCGAGGCTCCGATATCGTGAGCCTCGGACATGCGCACGAGATCCGAGCTCCCGATGGAGCGTCGGTTGCCCGTTACGACTATCCGGGGGCGACTATTCTGCCCGGTTTGGTCGATTGCCACACTCACAACAACGGTTTTGGCGATGGTCGCAACGGTCAGGACCTGGCCGCGCTTGACGACGAGATTCTGACCGTCCAAGCGGCTGGCAATGCGCGGCGCAGTTTGTTTTCGGGTGTTACTACGATCCGAGAGAACGGGCCGAAGAATATGACGATGTTCAGGCTCCGGGATGCGATCAACGAGGGGCTGGCGGTCGGGCCGCGCATGATGCTGTGTGGTCGGCCGGTATCTATCATCGGCGGGCACATGGGATACTTCGGCGGCGAAGTAACCGGGGTCGATCAGTGCCGGGCGTTCACGCGGCAATTGATCAAGGAAGGCGCGGACTACATCAAGATCACAGCTACCGGCGGGAGCACTCCATCATCCTTTCCGCTCCGCCCGTCGTTCAACGTCGATGAGTTGTGTGCGGTCACCGACGAGGCGCATAAGTTCGGAATGTTGACCGCTACCCACAGCACTTCGACGCAAGGCGTCATAAACTCCCTCGATGCCGAAGTGGATATGATCATCCACTGCACGTACAACGAGCCCGACGGTAAGGTCAACTTCCGAGAAGATGTCGCCGAGCGCATCGGCGAACAAGGTGCGTACGTCAACCCTACTCTCCACGTCGGTCGAGCACGCGTCTGGTCGCTGATCCAGAAGGGACAGGATATTGGTCTGACTGAACAGGAGCGCGTCGACTTGGATGATGCGAAGCGCGAGTTGGATACCCGGTTGGACCACAACCGCCGAATGATCGAGATGGACCTCAAGGTGATCACCGGCTCCGACTCGTCGTGGGGCGATTACCAGCTCGGCAACACCGTATACGAGAGTGAGTTGCTCGTCCATGCCGGATATTCCCACATCGAAGGTGTGATGTCGGTAACCAACTGGGCCGCGGAAGCCCTCGGTGTGGATGACATCGTTGGCACGCTCGAACCCGGCAAGCAGGCCGACATCTTAGTTGTGGACGGCGACCCATCGAAAAACGTCAACGATCTCTGGAACGTCGTAGACGTCTTTTTCAAAGGCGAGAAGATTGACCGAGGCTCTGAAGAATCACTCGCCGCTGTGCGTCA
>JAAXHR010000161.1 GCA_012270805.1 Dehalococcoidia bacterium | reverse complement strand
TTCTCGCCAAAAACCTCCAAGCCATCGCTCTGAGCAACGTCGGGGGTTGACCATGCTGTGTCAGGACGCACCTGCACGTCTCATCCTCGACACACGCTCCTTCTCAACTTCCAACGCTGACCAACTTCACGATGCCCCCACTACACCCGTTTTCGGAGGGGACTCATGCTTAAGAATCAGCAATTCGGCTTCACATCCAACGAGCGCAATCCGACATCGTGAAGTGGCGGTTTCTTGAATCCCTATCAGATCTCCCCCTCAATGATTGACCACACATGATGATAGCTGGAACCCCTTTGGCCGAGTGCGGATTCCCATTCTTCGACTCCTGCACTACGTACCTTTACCCGCACTTGGTGTAATGGTTCGTCTGCGCGCACTCCAATCTGTCTCGCCATCGGTGCGGCAGCCGTACGAGGGACGCCGAGAAGTCTGAGGGCAACCGCTTCATCGGAGTTCACACCATAGTACACGCGGGCTGGTAGGTTTCGCAGTGTTCTTTGTTCATCTAATGACATTGAATCGATCGAGTCACCAATTGTTAGCGATTGTAGCGCGGACAAGCCCCAGGATGCTGTCTGTGTTAAGCGCCCAAAGACCCGACTACAACAGCGGGTCATCGCCCTCACGGTATCAGTATCGCTTATGCCAGTTTGATCTAGGCTCGATCTCCCTGCAAAGTAATCAGCAGCCATTTCGGAAAGTGGGCGACCCTGAACCCAGTCACATATTATCCGCGCCAGTGTGTCGCCATGGGGTCGAGGTCCTCCCGTGACCTCCTCAAGTGACTCCCTGAGTTCCGGAACCTGAAGCAGCACGCCAACCATTCGCTGAAGGTCGCCTCTGCGAGCCCCAAAGAGTTCAGGTGTCCATACGTCGCCGGTAAAACTCTCGTCGTTCAGACGGGCTAACGTCGCATTAACCGATTCCCAAGAGAATCCGGTCGCGTCAACGAGTTTTAGCGGCTTGCCCTTGATACGCTCCGCGTAATTATAAACACCGCTAACTAAATCGTCGGCCCAACTCCTATGGCTTCTGCGCAAGCTCTGGAACCCAAGCGTACCACGAAGGACTTGCTCTATTTCCGCGGCAAACCTTTCGTGGTTGCCGATCTGCCTATAGGTATGCGCAAGGTATTGTAAGAACGCTGACCAGGCCGGCTTCCACGCTAAACTATCCAGTTCAAGAAGACTACCGGTCGATTCCACTTTCTGTACCATATCGACCAGTGTTGAGTTGAGTTCCCCGACGGCTTGGGCCACATAATCGCTGAGCTTGCTAACCTTGGAGTTGTCGTGCCCTGAAAGGGCAATAATTCCTAGATCCCCTTGATCTATTCGGCCCGCACGGCCCGCAATGTTCCAAAAATCTTCGGGTGGCATATCTTGCCCATAGGGATACTGGTGGCTGGCAAAGACAACGCCGGATACCGGAAAGTTCACGCCTTGGGCGATTGTTGTCGTCGCAACGAGCACTCGTAATTCGCCTTTCTCGGTCAACCATTCCATAATCATCCGAGTGTCTTCGGAAAGCCCTGAATGGTGTACGCCAACCCGATATTCCAATAGTGATGCCAAGGGGAAGTCTGGTCCCATCTCATCCACCAAAAAATCCTGGATGAGTGACAAGTCGTTTCCTTCGTTTTGAAAGCGGTTCTCATCTACCTTGAAAGTCTCAGCCAAACCCCACGTATTCATTGGTTTGTCGGCGAGTACAATTACAGGGCCTCGTCGTTGTAGTATTTGCGCAGTAGCTGCCGCGAGCTTGCCGGGCGACTTAGACACCTTCGACCACGTCAATCCCAACGGTCGTTCATCTTGAATCTGAAGCACCTCTGGGACTTCGACAGTATTCCGAGTAGTATGTTGAGTAATAAGACCAAGCTTAAATGCGCCTCTTGATGTTCCCTTCTCCGGTCGTGCAATTGCTATTGCTCGGTCGTTAGGCACCCAGTCGGCCCCGATTTCTATGATCTTGTTGCTATCTGGCGATAGCCAGCTTGCAATTTCCGCACCATTTGGAACAAACGGTGTAAGTAGCAAGAATTGGGCGTGCTGGCATTCACGATTGATAGTAGCTAATAGTAGCTCGAGCCGTAGACCGCGGACCTCCGAACCAAGTCCGTGAGCTTCATCCACAACAACGAGGGTCAAGGGTCGGCCTATTTTCTGTTCCCAAGCACCACGTAACATCAAATCAAGCTTTTCCGGGGTCGTTACGAGAATGCGAAATTGAAGTCCGGCATCCGCCTCAACCAACATGTCAGCTTCGTGACCGTCTATTTCCAAAGCAGGGCTCACTTTTTCCACAGGTATTCCCAGCTCTACAAAATCCCGTCGAAGGCGTAGGGTCAACTGATTCACAAGCGCCCTAGTTGGCGCAAGGTACGCAACCCATCCGCCCTCGACGTCGAATTGATTCAGTGCCTGGAGAATTCTAAACTGTGCGATCAAGGTCTTGCCGCTTGATGTTGGGAGGCTAACAACGACAGACCGGTGGCCCGATCCAAGGAGACCCTCTTCACGCAACGTTCGCCTTTGTGGAGGCAACATTTCGAAAATTGGGGTTTGACGCGTACGTGTAGTCATCGACTTGACAAACGCCGTAACGCGACTGTTTACCGATCGTGTAACTGTCCAGATGCTATTGTCGACGAATGTCTGAGACGTCTTTGCAAGCAGACGTGCCAATACTTCCCGTTCCATCAGCTGCCCTCGACCCGCTGCGACGATCGCACGGTCAAACTGCGCCTCAAGTTGCTCTCGGATGTCGTAGTGACCGTCGACTGATCCCTGTGTCTGGTAGATTCCGAGAATCTCTGCGGCTTTTGCCAGATGGTAGGCCGAGACAAGATTCCACGCCGGTCCTGCGTCTTGCCTTGCTTCTGCATCGTTCAGGTAGTTAGGTTCATTAGTGTTCTGCGCCAAACGCAGACCTGCCACACGCTCCTGAACCGCGTCGAGGTCTTCCCAACCGATTTTTCGGAAAAGGCGCAGCCATACATCCAGAATGGTCGCCCAAACGCGAATTCCCCAGTCCGACGCATCAATGGGAAGCTTAGGGAAATCCTCCTGCACAAGGAGCCGTCGGACATCCGCGCTACGATCTCCCAATACACCTAGGCACCCCAATCGTACAAGTGAGGTTGCTGCTTCAACAGGTGTCTCCGGCCGAGGCAATACCCGTGCGATCTGAAATACCTCTGCGGCTACCTCTCTAAGTTCGTCTGGATCTCCTTCTTCAAGCAGATCATACACACGTATTTCAAGGCCATTGGCTATAAAACGAAGTTGCTCGTCTTCTATCTGCTTAGACTCGTCAATACTAAGGGCACCGAGCAGCCGCCGCCGTCCTGCCTCAGTGATCGCATCTCCGAGCCTTTCCTTGCCGATAGAATCGACGATCCAGGAATCCGTCGTCATCACCCTTCCTCCTGCATCAGCACGGACCAATCGGCGATTGGGACCGGGAGATACCAAGCGAAGAGTTCAACTCGGGTCGGGCTATCGAATATTGACGACAACTTTTCGCCCCGAATCCTCAAATCGCTTTCACTTGGTGATATATCGCGAATTAACACGCCCACAATTAATAAATCTTCCCCGCCTGAACGGACGTATCGCTTGACAGCCGTCTCATAGTGTCCTCGAAGAGGCTGCACTCGGCATCGCGCGTGAAGCCATTGCAATAGCGAATTGTGAATATCGAGGCGAGTGGCGCTCCTTTCGAGCTGCCAAGCCAAGCCGCTGCTTCCGCTCATCACACCGGGCGGTGAGTTTACATCCGATGAAGTCTTCACTTCACCGAACAATAGAATGGCATCGCCTGCATTAAAGAAAAACCCAACCAGATCAGCACCGGGAAGGCTCGCGCGTGGAGTTCGACGATCCCGAATGGTATTCCACGGCCAGATCACATGCATGTCCGAGTCATCTCGGAGTAAACATTCTGCGAGCGCTTCTCCCAATTCCCATTTATTCACTTGGGGAACAGCGCCCAATAGTTTTGCGACGAATCGTGTGTCCATCCCGGTGGTCGCAAGGCCGCGAAGATCACTCTCGTATGAAGACTCGATGTCTGAGATGCGATCACGTACGATTTCAAGCATGTAACGGGAAAACTGATCAGTGTCGTCTACGAATCGTCCTTGCCAACTTACGACTCCCGACCTCCCTGAATATGCAACAGATGATTTGAGATCTGTTCCGCTCGTCATTCGAAGGCCTCACAGACGAACAGCTCCAGGTTCCTGGCACACGATTTACGAAAAAAATCCAGGCTTAACATCACGCTATTGCGGCTTGATCCAACGGGTCTCGCCAATGATCTCGAAACAACAGAGTCTGATCGCCTTGGTATTCGCGAGACCGCGAATATATTCAATGCATACCTGATGATCAACAAGCCGTTCGTCCTTATCGAATCTGCTGTCAATTTCCTAGCGCGGCTTCGCAATGCTCA
>JAAXHR010000267.1 GCA_012270805.1 Dehalococcoidia bacterium | reverse complement strand
TACAACGTCCTCCACGACAAAGGCTTCCCCTCAATCGGCTGCGCCCCATGCACCCGCGCCGTAAAACCCGGCGAAGAGGAACGCGCCGGACGCTGGTGGTGGGAATCCGACCCCGACGCCAAAGAGTGCGGGATTCACGTGGTCGCGCCTTCGACGTAGCACCCTTACTGATACCGCCACTCGGCGGGTCTTTTCAGGCGAGATAGATGGCCTGAAGTCTAAGTGTGCCGCCGTCAACGAACTCGAAAATCGGAGTTGTTCGCGTAGGACATCACTCTGCGCTTCCCTGTTTCACTCTCTTAAATCGACTGACCGGTATTACGATGAATCTCCAGATCAAATACGCGGGTAAGTATACCATCAATAATGGGGAAAGCAATCTTCCAATTCCGATTAAAACATCCCATGGATGTAAATCTGATGCTATATGTAACAATTCAGCAACGTAGTCAGAGAACGCAGGGCGAGCAAATAGAGCATATAATTCGTTGATGAACAGTATATGAAGCATCCATAGCGCGAAAAACACGAAAGGTTCAACACAACGCATACATACAGATTCATCATTTTGCCAGCAACGATTCAAGTCGATATTGTCATTTTCATCGCAGTAGGCGAATTTGTGGATAAACAGTCGAATAGAGACTACTGACGATCCAACTAGAAGAATAATCCAGTCGTATCGCTCTGCATGCTTCATTACAGGTTCAAGGAAACTAAGTACTTCGATACTGTAATCTACTTCGTATACGCTTGCATTGTAATTCGATGGACTACTCGAGATAAAAATCTCGTTTATGAAGATGGTGAAAAGGTGAGTTGAAAAAATCCAGATATAAGCCAATGACCAGACCCAACACCACTGTCGTCGCCCTAGAAGAGTCAGCATCATGCCGATCCATGGAAATACGAATGCGGTATACATCGCCGTACCGGTCACCGGAAGAGATGATAAATCGTGTCTTTTCCACTTAGCAACCGCTATCGTGGTGATCACACTCAATGGAAATGTCAAAGCACTGAAATAAAGAACTACCAGTGGCGAAAAATAAAGTACACAAAACCAAAAAACAATAAAACGTCCTGCAATAGTATCACTACCATCCACGATATCGATCCATTACGGCACTCGGATGATGGTGTCGGCTCTGCATGCGCCGGAACATTCGGACGCGTCAAGCGTGGCGGACACAGTGTAGTTACCCCTGGCCGCAGCCGTGAAGAGGACGCTCGATTCGTTGGGAACGCTGTCCGCGTCGGCATCGGGGTTCAACTCGGCGAACGTGCCGCCGGCGGCCGGCGATACCGACCAGTCGAACGTGACGTCATCGCCGAGCGTATCGTCGCGCACGCCGTTCACGCCGTAGATGCGCAACGGTAGCACCAGCGACTGGCCCGCGCCCATGTATGCCAGTGAGATGTCGGACTTGATATCCGATATCTGCGGCACCGGCGCCGGTGTAGCGGTCGGTGTAGCCGTCGGTGTGGGTGATGGCGTAGCGGTAGGGGTGGGAGTCGGGCTCGGTGTAGGTGTGGATGTTGGCTCAGGTGTGACGGTAGGCGGAACAGCCGGACCGGTCCAACTCACCGTGACTTCATCGGAAAGTACGAAGACCTCATCACCAGGCACAGCATCCCACTCCTTCAATGTGCCTCCATTTTGCATCGCCTGTACCTTTGCGTCTCTCACTATCCCTGAAAACGCGGAGACGATACTCTCGGTCCCCGTCTTGCTTCGTAAAAATAGGATACGGTAGCGCAACGATCCGCAGGGGTTACTGTTTCATCCAACATTGTCATCCCTAGTCGTAGATCGGCCAGTCAACTGTTGCGTCAGGCGGACCATCCCGTATCCGGTGAGAAACAACAGCCATGCCGCGATTATCACAAGGGGGTTCCGCGTCAGGATCAACTCATATACGTCGAGCTCTCTCTGGAAAATGGGCCACAACTGATCGTCTGCAAATTCATACCACGCGCCGATCAGCAATATGTGAACGTGCCATAAACCGAAGAAGACGAAAGGCTCGACGCAACGCCAACATACCATCTTCTGGTTTCGCCGACAATCCGGTGCTTCATTGCTGATATCGTCACCGATGCTAGCCGCCTCCTTGTGGAGGATAAGACGAAACAATACCAGTATAGATCCGACGAGCAGAATATGCGGCTCGTGGCGTGCTATGACATCCAATATGCCGACAGGAGGGTCTGCTCCCCAGTCGCGCCCATGTATGAGTCCGAAACCTTGAAACCCGCCAGTCAAGAAAAACAATTGAGTAGCACTTAAACCGAAATGAGACAGAAATATCAAGATGTAACTCAACGTCCAGATCCAGCCCCATAGACGACGTTCGTACAATTTCAGCATCATCCCGATCCATGGCACTACGAAGCCGACGAACAATACCGAGCCGGTAGCCGCAAATGATACAGGCCTCTGTCCTTTGAATCTGCTTGCGAGCATGCCTACGAGCATGGCCAGCGGCATTCCGTGAAGAATTAGAGACATCGCAATCACTATGCTGAAATAGGGCAATATTAAAAATGTGAATACGAGATGAGTCATAAAATCACTATCCATGTCAATCTCAGGTCGAAAGTTTATCGTTCCAAGTGAAATGCATCTGACGACACCCTCTACCGTACCCGGATTGAGAACGTGGCATTGCATACCTTGACGCACTCCGTCGCATCGAGCATGGCAGTGACAGTATAGTTACCGTAGGAGCCGGCCGTGAAGAGGACGCTCGATTCGTTGGGAACGCTGTCCGCGTCGGCATCGGGGTTCGACTCGGAGAACGTGCCGCCGGCGGTCGGCGATACCGACCACTCAAACGTGACGTCATCGCCGCCAAACGATGTTCTTGCGCAGGGCTTCACCAGCCCGTAATCGTCAGCCATCGTTGCTACTTCCCATTTCAACCCCGATCCGCGAGTCGCTGCACAAGTCGGAAGGACCAGTATCCCGCGAGAAACATCAGCCAAACAGCCAGCACAACGTTTCCAACCGGAAAGATTAAAGGGCTTCGAATTGGAAGCACCATGCCTGCAGGGTCCCAATTGAAGTCAAAAACGAATTCTTGAGCCCTGGACGCATCGGCCCCTATTACGTTCATCAAAATAAATGCTACCCACGCTTGAAGGTACCATATGGCGATCAAGACAAACGGCCTGGCATCTTCGGTGCCGACCGCCTTTCCGTCCTGCACATTGCTCCATTCGTAGCGACGCTCAGAATCTGCGTCACGACGTCGTCGTAACAGTGACAGCGATGATATAAGCACAATCGACAGGGCAATCCCTTCAACAACGACTAGCATAACTACTAACAAAGGAACTTCCGATATTTCATCCCAAGGTGATGATCCCAAAAAGCTCCACAGGATGCATAAAAGTACAGCCATCGCAAATGCGCTGGTAAATACATAAACATACCCCAGACACCAAACCCAGCGCCACAGCCGACGCCACGGTCGGCGTCCAAGCAAATTCAGCATCATGCCGATCCATGGAAGCACAAACGCCATGAACAACATCGATCCATTTGCAGTCAGAAACCATGCGTCGCGGCCTTTAGACTTGGCTGTGATGAAAGTGGCGATCATCGCAAATGGCAACGACACTAAAGCATAATATATAACCATTAACGGACTAAATAACGACACTCGCAATAGCAACTCGCACCAAAAAAGATTTGCTTCGTGATCCATGGAAAGATCCGTTGATGTTCTATGGCACTCGGATGATGAGGCTGGCGTTGCAGCCACCGACGCACTCCGCCGCATCGAGGGCCGCCGTAATCGTGTAGTTGCCGCGCGCGCCGGCGGTGAACAGCACGCTCGATTCGTTCGGCACATCGTCCGCGTCGGCATCGGGGTTCAACTCGGTGAACGTGCCGCCGACCGGATCAGATATCGACCAGCCGAACGTGACGTCGTCGCCGCCGAACGATGTTCTTGCGCAGGGCTTCACCAGCCTGCAATCGTCAGCCATCGTTGCTACTTCCCTTTTTACTCCGATACGCGAGTCGCCGCACCAGACGAATAGTCAAGAATACCGCGAGAAACGCTATCCACGCAATTATCACAGCGTTTCCAATCTGAAACACTGTGCTTTCTGGATCTAAGTCAAAAACGGTCTCGAATACAGTCTCGTACAGATCGAATGTTCCGTGGTTATACCATAAATTTACCATCCATGCCTGAATATACCATATAGCGATCAACACAAATGGCTCGACGCAGCGGGTACAAACCATCTGTAGATTCTGTGGGCGATGCAGTTCTTCGAGATGATCGGAAGTCTCTGCGCGATGTTCACGTAACCGGGAGAATGAGAATATCAACACCATCGACAAAACAATCAACTCTATGCTTAACATAAGAATGTCTAGCGAGAATTCTAAGTCTGTTATGTAAACAATCCAGCCGAAACATAAAAACAAGTCTGTTGCAACCGCGCTTGAGAATACATAAAGATAGCCGAGCTTCCAAACCCAACTCCACAACCGACGATCAAACATGTTCAGCATCATCGCGATCCATGGAAGCACGAACGCGATGAACAACATTGATCCGTTCGCAGTCTGCAGCCAGGCATCACGTCCATTATATTTGGACGTGACGAAGGTAACGATCATCGCAAATGGAAGTACCGCCAACGTGAAAGACAAAGCTATACACGGATTTATTACCCCGATCTGAAGCGGCTTAACGAAAAACAACTCGCCCAAGAAGTTTATTTCGCCATCCATGAGAAGACCGTTGGTGTCCTATGGCACTCGGATGATCAGGCTGGCACTGCAGCCGTCAACGCACTCCGTCGCATCGAGGGCCGCCGTAATCGTGTAGTTGCCGCGCATGCCGGCGGTGAACAGCACACTCGATTCGTCCGGCACATCGTTCGCGTCGGCATCCGGGTTCGCCTCGGCGAACGTGCCGCCGGCCGGATCCGATATCGACCAGTCGAACGTGACGTCGCCGCCGAGCGTATCGTCGCGTAGGCCGTTCAGGTCGTAGATGCGCAACGGTAGTACCAACGACTGGCCCACGCCCATGTATGCCAGTGAGATGTCTGACTTGATATCCGATATCTGCGGCACCGGCGCCGGTATGGCGGTCGGTGTCGCCGTCGGTGTGAGTGATGGCGTAGCGGTAGGGGTGGGAGTCGGGCTCGGTGTCGGTGTGACAGTAGGCGTGACAGCCGGACCGGTCCAACTCACCGTGACTTCATCGGAAAGTACGAAGACCTCATCACCAGGCACAGCATCCCACTCCTTCAATGTTCCTCTCAGGCGGAAGGAGCATATTGTCGCTGCGTTTTTCGTTATAGTCAGTGGATACTTCGCACTGGAGTTTGGAGTCTCCCATTTATCCTCGATCTGTTTCCAATCAACTGCGTCTCCGCATCGCGATTCCCACACGTACATCCCGGTGGCATGGGGCCGTAAAGAAACGTCAGCAGTGATTTTGGCTTTCTCTCCCACTGACAATTCAGTGTCATCTACCACGATCGAATCGATGGCAATGGAAGCCTCTTGAGTAAATCCTTCCTTTTCGATTTGCTCTTCATATGCGCGATTGGAATACGAATGATACTTCGGACGCCAAACAAATTTGTAAGTATTATCATACAAATCATCCACTATCGCATCATCTACGGTGGCGCGTCCGAATTGTAGATCGTCAGAAAAATTGAGCGCATTATCAACAAAAATTGACGTAAACACATCTAGATCGATTTTCAATGTGTTCACGCAGCCGTGGATATTCTCCCAACTTACGTGGATATCACTACCATGTTGTGTAAACGACTGATTTACGATTTGTGTCATCGGACATACCATGTAGGTCCGTGATGTCTCGGCATGTTGCTTATCCTCCGCAGACACTGGTCCGACTTTCTCTGCCCAAAATATGGTACTTACGCCCTTGAACATAGTAGTTGCTCTATCATCAGCCGTATCTTGATCATTGCCATATATATTGATGTAAATGTATTTTACTTCGCGGAAGAACTGTCTGTCAGCAAGATGTTTGTTGCGAGGTGTCCAGTACTGTGGTACGCCTGTATAAGTCGAGTTTTCAATTTCGAACGTCGCGTCATCTGGCCAATCCTGGGGTGGACCGTCCGCGAGCATCTTGTCAGCCCTTTTCAGCAAGTTGTATCCGATATCATGTCTGAGACAGGCAGCAGTCGGTGAACCAAAATATACATATTTTGAGAATCCACGATCCGAACATTTATCATCACCTAGCTTGATATCGTTGTTGATCTTGGTCCAATCCTTGAATTTTGGTCTGCTGAACAATTCCCAGTAGTTGGCAGCAACTTCACCTGGGTTATCTTTATCGTGGTACCAGAGTAAAGATGTGCCGAATACTAAGCAGTTTGCAACCTCGATCAACTGTTCTGCGGTCTGCGGCCCTTCAGCGGGACCAGTCCAGCAATTGAACCCCGAGGGCTCGGAAGGGTCGGGAGTTTCGATATCACTGACGGCGATATCGGGTTCGGAAACGACATTTGCGGCCATTCTGATGATTCCCGGGTCGCCGAGTGTGTCGATGAAGTTCTGACCGTGCTCCGATGAAAGTGCTTCCGTATATGGTGAATCTGCGCGGTCCCTGATGGTTGCCAGCGAAGCCTGGACCACGCTGGAGTAGGTGTCCATCATGCTGTGCTCCAAGTCGCAAGCATCGATCTCCGTTATCCAAGTGCCGTCATACATCTCGTAGTACGCTTCGTTGAACGAAGCGGGCGGATTCGAATTTCCGTCGGCGAGACAGGCGAGAAACGCTGTTTCCGCATCTTTGAATGTCGTGTCCGCCTCTATCGCGGTGGTCAACTCCGTAATCAGATCATCGAAGGTCGGTCCGGGGGTGGGAGTCGGAGTAACGGTGACACTCGGATCGGGCGTGACGGTCGGCGTAGGAGTCGCTGTTGGAGTTGGTGAGGAAGTAGATGTAGGTGTCGGCGTAGGCGTCACAGTTGGCCTAGGCGTGCGGGTCGGAGTGGGCGTACGGGTCGGAGTGTGCGTTGCCGTGGGCCTGGGCGTAGCGGTCGGAGTGGGTGTGGCGGTTGGAGTGGGTGTGGCGGTGGCAGGCGGCACGATCTTCGCGTTCAGTGTGAAATCGCCAGTCTGACCAGACGAAAAGGTCGTCGCTTCAATCGTGAGCAGATCGTATTTCGAGACTTGGTAAACGATCCTCGAGTCACTGCCCGGTCCGCTATCGTCGTCTTTCGCCAGAACCCTGCCGTCCGTACCTTTGCCCGACAACAAATAGAGATAGGTATCTGTTGAAGAGGAAAGATCGATTTGAAGTTCGCCGGCGACCCCAGCGTAGAAGTAGTAGAACTTCGCATAGCGCCCCGACCGGTTCTCGGACTGGCACGAGGCATCCCAGGAGCCGCTGCGCGTCTTAGTGGACGAATATATGAAGCCCAGCGACGATACGGTGCAGACCGGCGCCGGCGTTGGCGTTGGCGTCTTCGTAGGGGTTTTGGTCGGAGTATGCGTACGCGTCGGTGTGGGAGTCTTAGTCGGCGTGGCGGTCGGGATCGTGTCGTACAGATATCGGTATGAAGACCAATCACCGCAGGCTATGTAATCGCTGGTCTCGCAACGTTGGGCACGCACACGGAACGCATACGGCGCCCCAGTTGTCCGTCGAGGCACATTGCTGAAATTCGCGGGCGGGACCGACTCGTAACGCGTGAGGTAGGAGCTGTACGAACCACCGTAGGTCGTCCTGCGCTCGACAACGAAGCGGTAGTAGTGGCTCGAACTTCCGTCCCACAGACTACGCGTATAACCAGCTACGATCGAATTGTCGGAGTCCCTTGAGAAACTGGTGATGGTCGGCGGAGGCGGCGGGCACGTTGCGAGCGTAGGGTCATCATCACACTCGTGATTCGACGCTACTCCGGCCTCTGAATCCGTTGTCGGGACCGGCGTGACTGTTACTTCTTGTGTGAACACCTGCCATTCACCGTTGGCATCTGGTGTGCTAGGCTGCAACGAAGCTGGCTCGGTTGCGGATAGCATGAGGATCGCTCCCATTACGAAGGCGACTGCGATGATCGCTATCGTAGCACCCGCACCCGAGCGAAATCGATTCGTTTCCAAAAGTTACTCCTAGCCGTTATGCCAAAAGGTTTGTTCGAAGGCGCAACCATAGCACACTCGGTTTCGGCTGGGAAACGGCACCCACCGAGGAGGAAGGGGTGGAGGTTGATCGGGCGCCTACTGCG
>JAAXHR010000330.1 GCA_012270805.1 Dehalococcoidia bacterium | reverse complement strand
ACGACGAACGACGACGTTTTCGGCGTCGGCGACTGCAACGACGGCGTTGGCGGCGATTTCGACCTCGTGACTAACGACAATGATGATGGCGAGATATCGGAAGTCGGGACCGTCTATGCGACCTACTCGTTCGACCCGAAGACGGCTGCTGACAGCCCTCGTGGAATCCTGAAGAACGCCGACCTGATCAAGATCAGCATCTCAGACAGCGGCCGCGACAAGCGGACTCCTGTTGTGTTGGCAGTCGGCAATGCGGAAACAGAATTGAGTGCCGACCAGTACGCAGTGATCGCTGAGGATTTCAAGAACATCGCAATTGCTGCTCAGGCAGCGGATGGCACGGTTACCGCCGCCGATCGAGCCAATCTCACTGCAGACACGGTGGTTGAGTTTACCGATGCAAACGATGTGAAGACGTACCATTTGGCCGCCGATATGCATTGGGGTGCTCCAGACGGCACTTACGCGTCCACCCGTGTGGCCTTTACTTTTACTGCTGGCGAGGTTGTCGCAGGTCTGAAGATCTTGAAGGATGCAGCTATTGAATACCTTCCGATGCACGCTGGCGATGGTGCGGTGTTCAAGTTCTACGGTCAGATTGGCAGCGGAGGTTTCCAGGACTTGGGTTCAGCGGTGCAGCCTGACGAAGACCGAGGGTCTGGGCGAAATACAGAAGACGGCGACCCTGTTGCTCCTTGGCTTGACGTGCAGAGGCACGACCCCACCGCAGTAGTGCAATACATCGTCTACCACACGAGCGAGCGCGAGGTTTTGGTTGGTGGAAACAAAGCCAGCGACTACAGCGCAACTGAAGATGCCCCCGCGTACACGGACGACGAAGAGGACGCGGCGTTGAAGGTTCGGGCGAAGGCCGATGGAAATGTATCGACACAGAACTTGTGGCTGATGGAGACAGGGCGCTTCACGGGACGGTACGAAGGATATCTACGTTTGACAGACCCCGACGGCGACGGTCTCGATGGAGAGGGCCAGGGTAACTGGGGTCTGGAACTCCAGAACGCGACAGGGTCAGGAATGGGCTCCGCAGAGACTGCGGTTCTAGGTGTTGAGAGTGGTCCCGTGGTGATCGAGTACGGAGACACCGATGGCAAGTCTCGGGCACTGTCGATCTCGATTGACACGGTGACACCGGCGGTCCAGATCGATGTCCCAGCGCACGACTCGCGCGGTCGCGACACTACACCGTCGTTTGCCGGTTCCTACACGGATGGCGAATCGGGTCTGAGAGAAGATTCGTTCCGCTTGTACGTCGACAACTCGAATGACGAGACAAACACTAATTTGGCGTTGGACCTCACTGTCGACGCGGCAACAGATCTCTCTGGCTACGTGGCGGATTCCCCGACGCCGATTCGATCAGTGGATCAATACATAGGCTACGCTGCCGACGAGGATGCAGATACCGATGACGGACCAGATCAATTCGGTGTGATCGATCACACCAAGATCTACGCCCTCGAAGACGACGATCTTCTGCACGTCGAGGGTGACCGTCACGACGATGGTTCGGGCACGGGCACGTTCAGCAATTCGGTCCGCATCCGATTGCGCGATGGAGATGATGAAATCGATGAGTACAACAACACCATCGACTTCCACGCGCTGGTTGTGGACGTTGCGGGTAACGTCGGCTTCTCGGACAGCGACGACGAGGGTCCGCGCTTCATCAACGACTACGGCGACACGGGAAGCGACCGCAAGACTGGCATGTACAACGTGCTCGGCTGGTACGCGCGGCACGTCTTCCACCTAGACGAGAAGGAGCCTGTGATCACGGCAGCCCAATCGGTTACCGGTTTCTACGGCGTCAACGAAGACAAGAAGCCGGTCACGAACCGATCAGGCATCTTAATATCGTTCGATGGCGCGATCGATGCTGATACTGTGGGCGTAGACACGTTCGAGGTGACGCTGGATGCGGAGACGGGACAGAGTTCGGGTGCGCAAGCTGAGGT
>JAAXHR010000344.1 GCA_012270805.1 Dehalococcoidia bacterium | reverse complement strand
GTGGTCAGTTTGTCCTCAACCACGTCGAAGTATCGCTGCAAAGGTGCGTATGTAGGTATCGGCAGATACGAGAGTGTACCTGCGCCGCCGAAGCCGATCTCGATCAACTGCTCGCGGTTTAGGTAGTTCGAGACCGCCCAGCGCACACGTTTGTCGTCATACGGCGGCTTGCTGGCGTTGAACAACAGGCCGATCGGCCACCAGTCGACGTAACCATACGGCGGGTTGAAGCCTGAGTGCGTGATGATGGCGCTGTTGCGGGCCAACACTTCCCGCATCGTGCCGGTTTGCAACGACAAGGAAGCGTCAGCACGATTGGCGATCATCTCCTGCGCCATCTGTGTTTCACCTGGGTTAGGGATATAGACGATCTGGAGTACTTCCGGCATCTTGTCGACTACGCCCTGCTCGACGGCCCACCAAGAGTCTCTCCGGTTGAGGATTTTCGACTGCGTGGAGGTTTGGACAACTTCCCACGGTCCGGTCGTTACTGGCCAACCCTTCGCCTGATCGTAGTTCGTGAACTCAAACCAGTCTTGCTGCTCGTACACGTGCTTGGGAACGATGTACAGCCCGATGTCGAACTTGTAGGTCATGAAGTAGAAGAACTTCGGCCGCGGTCCCTTGAACTTCACCAGCACCGTGTTGTCATCGACCTGCTCCACCGATTCAACATCTGCTTGGACCTGACCAGAGTGTGGCAACCCGGGCGTTGTCCGCAGATGCTCGAGCGTGTATGCCACGTCGTGGGCGCCGAACGGTGTCCCATCGCTCCAATTGACTCCTTGACGGGTGTTGATCGTCAACTCGGTGAAGTCATCGTTGTAACTCCACGACTCGGCGAGCCACGGATACTCAGTGTCGTTAAACGCTGAGTAGAAAGCGAGCGGTTCAAAGATCAACGCCGGGCCGTCTTGGTGACTTACACCTGAATAGACGTTCCAGACATCGTGGTTCGTGTACTGACCGGCAGAACCGACACCGCCGGAGCCGCCCCAGAGCATGATGAACTGACGTTCGCGCGGGATCACGCCGTCGTCCATCATCATCGCGTCTTCCGAAGGAGCCGCAGTGACCTCTACTTCTACGACCTTTTCGACCTCGACCACCTTTTCGACCTCGACCACCTTCTCGACCTCGACGGTCTGGACGACTTGTTTCTCTACCTCGACCACCTTCTCAACTTCGACTTCGACAGTCTGAACGATCTCCTTCTCCACCTCGACGACGACCTCGCGTTCAACTTCGACGGTCTGAACGACCTCGCGCTCTACCACCTTCTCAACCTCGACGGTCTCAACGACTCGTTCGGGTGCCTGGGTGATGACGCGTTCGACAACGACGGTCTCAACGACGGTCTCTGTCCCGCCACACGCAATGGCGAACGCCATGGCAGCGGCGATCATCATTACCAAACTGATTCGTTTCATCTGAAGCCTCCATTTTAGAGTCAAGCCAAACAGCATCTGCCGCGCTATACGGCGAGTCTGTGCGAACTGTAGCACGCATGATTGGATTCGTCAATTTCAATACGACATGCCTGCGATGCTGGGGCAAATTCGCATGTTAGATGTGCAAAAGCGGCGCGGTCGACGGTACGGGCGGTGTGCGATACGGTAGGCAAGTATTTGGCCTGTTGCTCGTTGGACCATCCCGTCTTCTGCTCGAAGGTGCACAATTGAAGGTATGTCAGTTCCAAAATTTTCCTCAGATAACGTTGAACACTCCGACCAGGCGACACGATCCCAAACCCGATCCGCGGCCCTAAATCGAATTCGCGAAGCAGAAAACGAGCGGCTTGTCGTTGAGCGATCGGTCCAGAAGCGCCTCATGTGGCTCGGTTTCGTCGTAGGCGCTACCGTCGGGATGCTGGTCGGCTATCTGGCAACCGTAATCACCATCGTCGACAGCAACATCGGCGAATTCGGCTTCCAATTCTACCGCCCCAATTTCGTCGAAAGCTTCCTGCGCATAATCACGGCATATATCCTCGGCGGCGGGCTCGTAGGTGGCGGGATCATATACGCCTTGTTCACCAACCAGCAAGAAGCCTCAAGCATCTTCAGGTGGTTGATCGTCGGCATCGTATACGCCATCGCCGCTCCCCTCCTCATCGGGTTCCTACTACCATTGACGATCCTCATCTTCGTAGATGTCGTCGAGGGACTGCGACCTGGACTTTGGATTTCCGCGTTCGTAGAAACGCTCCTAGGATCGTTCCTGGACGGTTACATCTTCATGCTCAAATCCCTGTACGCAGGTGTGGTTGGCGGTGTTCTGTTCGTCTTCATCTCTGTCTCCACGTACATGGCGACTATGAAGCTTTTAATCCCAGCCGCACTATCCCGAAAAGTCCCCGAGTTGGTCGTCTTCCACATCTTTGCGGCGATCCTAGCGTTGATACCTCTGTTGGTGCTGGTGACAGGCCCCTTCTCGCTCTTGACTGCGGTCGCCTCAACCCTGACCGGCGAGAAGCTTTGAACTACGAAACGACCGCGCGTACTGTGCTTCGCTGAAGAGTATTGCTGTCAATCGAGTACAATCAAGTCGGGTTTCAGCACGGAGAATCAGGTATCAAATGGCAAAGCAAGTTCCCGGAGAGCCGTACGCCCGAATCACCTCCCAAGAGGCGTATGAAATGGTGCAAAATGGCGACTCAACCGTCGTTGACGTCCGCAATCCGCATGAATGGGAGGCGGGTCACGTGGAAGGTGCAGTCTGGATCCCTGTCGACGACATCATTCCACGTTTCGACGAGTTGCCATCTGATGGCAATCTGCTTTTCATATGCGAAGTCGGTGCGCGAAGCGGGTTAGCAGCCGAGTACGCGGCCGCCATGGGGGCCGACACTTCCCGGCTCTATAACATAGAAGACGGTACCCCAGCTTGGATCGCCCAAGGTTTGCCGCACGCCACCGGCGCGTAATCCATAAGTTGACGATCGGCAACATGCATAGCTCCGGGGCGGCGCGAATGCGTTTCGGCTTCGGAGATGGTTTCTACGCCTCAGTTCCTCACGTCGCGCCGTGTTCGTCGTCCGTCGTGACCCCGAGGAGCGTTCCGTGAAAGTTTTGGTTGTCGGATCAGTCGGCTACGACGATGTCGAAACTCCGGTTGGCACCAGGACCTCGCAACTAGGGGGATCCGTCTGTTACTTCTCCGTCGCTGCCAGCTACTTCACCGAAGTTGGGCTCATTGGCATCGTAGGAAAGGATTTCCTGGATACGGACCGTGACCTGCTCGCTGCACACGACATTGACCTCAGCGGTCTCGAGGTGTCCGATGGCAAGACTTTCCGTTGGTCGGGCAGCTACATCAAAGACATAAACGACGCTGAAACCGTTGGCGCCGAATTGAACGTTTTGGGTGATTTTGACCCGAAAATGACCGGGCTCCATTCTGATGTGCCGTATCTCTTTCTCGCAAACTGTGACCCCGACACGCAACTCTCCGCGCTGGATGGAATGTCTGATCAGTTGCAGCTCGCGGCTGGCGACACGATGAACCACTGGATCGCCGAGAAGCCCAGCCCGCTGTCGAAACTATTGGCGCAGCTTGACGTTTCTGTAATCAACGAAGGTGAAGCGAAACAGTTAACCGGCAAGTCCAATCTCGTCGATGTTGCAAAGGCGATACAAGATTTGGGGCCACGAGACGTGATCATCAAGCGTGGCGAATATGGCGCGGTTTGGTTTGGTGGAGATCAGCGTTTCATCGTGCCCGCTTATCCAGTGCAGAACGTCGTCGACCCGACTGGCGCCGGGGATTCATTCGCTGGTGGATTCATGGGTTATATCGGCGCCACTGGCGAAACCGATGCCCAGGCTTTCAGGCAGGCAGTGATCGCAGGTTCGGTAATCGCATCGTTCACTGTCGAGGGATTCGGACTGGATCGATTGGCGAACCTATCGGCCGGCGAGATTGAACGGCGTTTCGAAGAATTCGCTGAGTTGACGACATTTGACAGCACTCATGGATTGCCGTTGCGAGAACTGCAACTGGCAAACTGAACACACTTAATCGGAGCATCAATGAACTACGACATCACCGATATAAATCTCGCCCGCGAAGGCGCGCTGAAATCGGAATGGGCGGACCAGCAGATGCCGGTGCTTCAAGGCATCCGACAGCGTTTCGCGGAAACCCGGCCTTTGAAAGGCGTTCGAATCGCCGCTTGTTTGCATGTGACATCTGAAACCTCTAATCTTGCGAAGACATTGGTCGCAGGCGGAGCGGAGCTTGCGTTGTGCGCATCCAATCCACTGTCGACACAGGACGACATAGCGGCCCACCTCGTTGACGAGGGCATATCGGTGTTTGCGCGGAACGGTGAAGATTCCGACACTTACTATCAGCACATTTCAGACGCAGTAGACACCAGACCGCACCTGACTATCGACGATGGTGCCGATCTGGTGGCGATGCTGCACTCCGAACGCCGCGAGTTGCTTGACGGCACACTCGGCGGAATGGAAGAGACCACTACAGGCGTCATTCGCCTGAAGGCATTGCACGCCGAAGGTAAGCTCGCGTATCCGATCATCGCCGTGAACAATGCGATGACCAAGCACATGTTCGATAACCGCTACGGCACCGGCCAAAGCACGCTGGACGGCATCATTCGAGCGACGAACATGCTAATCACCGGAAAGAGCGTTGTAGTTATCGGATACGGCTGGTGCGGACGTGGTTTCGCGGACCGTGCCCGGGGACTGGGCGCACACACCATTGTTTGCGAGGTCGACCCGGTTCGCGCACTAGAAGGCGTGATGGACGGTCACCGAGTAATGTCCATGGACGAAGCCTCGAAAATAGGCGACATTTTCTTAACAGTCACCGGCGGTCTCCACGCGATCGATAAACATCACTTCGAGAACATGAAGTCAGGAGCTATCGTCGCCAACTCTGGTCACTTCAATGTCGAAATAAACGTCGACGCGCTGAGGGAAATGTCCGAGTCTCGGCGCTACATCCGTCCGTTCGTAGAGGAACACACGCTTGAAGACGGTCGTCGGATCAATTTACTTGCCGAGGGCAGGTTGGTCAATCTGGCTGCAGCCGAAGGGCACCCTCCTAGCGTCATGGACATGAGCTTCGCCAACCAAGCGCTGGCAAGCGAATACATTGCCACCAACCACGCGTCCCTAGAACCGGGTGTGCATCTTCTGCCGAGTAAGATCGACACTGAGATCGCGTCGCTGAAGTTGCAATCGATGGGAATGAGTTTCGACACCCTTACCGCGGAGCAGGAAAAATACTTGAACTCGTGGGAATCGGGCACGTAACGATCGGACGTTCAAAGCAGTTCACAGCTAGGAAGCACTAGATGACACAATCCAGTTCGAACTTTCTGCTCACATCGGAGTCGGTTTCCGACGGGCATCCTGACAAAATCTGCGATCAGGTGTCCGATGCCGTTCTGGACGCCGCGCTTGCGGGCGATCCGAACTCTCGAGTGGCCTGCGAAACCTCTTGCACGAGCAACAGGTTGTGGATGTTCGGCGAGATCACCACATCTTCCGAAATCGACTTCGAATCGGTTGCGAGGGAAACAATTCGCGGCATAGGCTACGACGATCCAGCTTACGAATTCGACTATAAATCGTGTGAGATAAATGTGTATCTGCACTCCCAATCTCCCGATATTGACGCGGCGGTGAGTACGGCGTTGGAAGATCGCGACGGCTCGGAATCCGAAAACGCACAGCAGGGCGCGGGCGATCAAGGCATGATGATCGGCTATGCGGTGGACGAAACACCCGAGTTGATGCCGCTCCCGATTTCGTTGGCCCATCGACTGACCAAACGCATGAGCGATGCCCGACGTGACGGCTCGATACCTTACTTGCGCCCCGACGCCAAGAGTCAAGTGACTGTCGAGTACAACGAAGACCATGAACCGCAACGCATCGACACCATCGTCTTGTCCACTTGGCACGCATCAGACACCCTTCAGTCGACTATCGAGAGGGACCTCATCGAGCAGGTGATCGACCCGCTCGTTCCGAGTGACATGCGTGATGACGAAACTAAGTACCTCATCAACCCGTCTGGCAGGTTCGTAACTGGCGGCCCACATGGCGATGCGGGGCTCACCGGGCGCAAGATAATCGTCGACACCTACGGCGGCAGCGCACGGCACGGCGGCGGAGCGTTCTCAGGCAAGGATCCCTCGAAAGTTGACCGGTCCGGCGCATACGCGGCTCGGTACGTCGCCAAAAACATCGTGGCCTCTGGGCTGGCCAAACGCGCAGAGGTTCAGATCGCCTACGCCATCGGTAAGGCGGAACCGGTGTCGCTGATGGTTGAAACCCGCGGAATGGGCAAACTACCGAATACGGCTATCGCGAGTATCGTGGGAAAAACCTTCGACTTGCGGCCGCGCGGCATCATCGAATCGTTGAATCTGCGGCGACCGATTTATCGCCCCGTCGCTGCATTTGGACACTTCGGAAGGCAGGACTTGGATCTACCGTGGGAACGAACTGACAAAGCTGACACCCTGCGTTCCGCTGCAAGCATATAGGGTTCCCCCGTTCGCGGGGGAAATGTCCGAAGGACAAAGGGGGCACACTAAGTGACGTCCCAACCTGACATTCGTTTTGGAACCGATGGTTGGCGCGCCATCATCGGCGATGATTACACCTTTGCCAATGTTCGCGCCTGCGCCGTAGCTGTCTCCAAGGACTTAATTGCGATCAATCAATCGCATTGCGGCGTCGCTATTGGTTACGACACTCGGTTCCAGTCTGAAGAGTTCGCGCGTGATGCGGCCCAAGTCATCGCGAATCACGGCATACCGGTCCAAATTTCGGATCGCCCACTCCCGACACCTGCACTGAGTTACGCGGTCACTACGATGGGCGCTGCGTCGGGTGTGATGATCACTGCGAGCCACAACCCGCCAGAATGGAACGGCTTCAAAGTCAAGTCTGAAGCTGGCGGGAGTGCTCCTCCTGAACAGGTTGACCGGATCGAAGCGCATCTGCCTGAAGCACTCGCTTCGCTTAAGGTTTCCCCCACAAGTGGGGGAAATGTCCGAAGGACAAAGGGGGCACAAATCGAAACCGTCGACATGGTTTCACCGTACCTCAAGCAACTTTCGCGCATGGTCGATGTCGAACGGATAAAGTCCGCAGGTTTGCGAGTCGCGGTAGATTCGATGCACGGGTCAGGTGCGGGGATAGTCGCGGCGCTTCTTGAAGGCGGTGCTACTGAGATTTCTGAAATTCGTAGCGAGATCAATCCTGCCTTCCCCGACATGAAGCAACCTGAGCCGGTGGAAGACAATTTGATTCCTCTGATCTCCGCGATCAAGGATGGTGTTTTCGATGTAGGGCTTGCAACAGACGGAGACGCGGACAGGTTGGGTGTTGTAGCTGAGAATAGTGCTTATTTAACCACCTTGGAAGTCTTTTCGATGCTGTTCCATCATCTCAAGCATCGACGCAAGTTGCCAGGCGGTGCCGCATGCACGATCACGATGAGCAGCATGATGGATCGACTTGCTATGCTTCATCGTGTCGATCTGCAACGCACTCCAGTCGGGTTCAAGTTCGTCGGGCCCGCTATGATCGACAATGCCTGCGTTCTCGGCGGTGAAGAGAGTGGTGGTTACGCGTTCGCCGGACATGTTCCTGAACGCGACGGCCCATTAAGCGCGCTCTTCTTCCTAGAGAGCATGGCGATGTCCGGCAAGTCGCCAACCGAACTTCTCGCCGAAATTCACGAAATCACCGGGCCGCACACCTTCCGCAGAATCGATATCGAGTTCACACCCGACCAACGTGAACGGATTGCGGCTGCACTAGCAGGTAGCTCCCCTACTGCGTTAGGCGGTATCGAAGTTGGCAGCGAAGATCGACGCGATGGCGTTCGGCTTGACCTCAGTGATGGAGGATGGGCGGTAGTGAGGATGTCGGGCACTGAACCGCTCGTCCGGATTTATGCCGAGGCATCGAGTGTCGAATTGAGGGATGCGGTGTTGAAGGATTTTCGGATGCATTTGGGCGTATAAGATCGCCAATATTTGCGCCTAGATCGGCAACCAAGTCGGCTTCCCATCCTCCTCAACGACTTTACCGATGCTCATGCCGGTCGACAGGTGGCCAGTTACCACAGTCCAGTTTTCGGACATCGCGCGCCACAGGAGCCATGGGCGTGATGCGGTGGATAGGTCGGTGCGCCAGTCGAATACGGGGCACCAGTGCTGTTCTCGGATTTGCGCGACGTTGTGAAAAAGGTCGCCGGTGAGGACTGCGGTTTCGCCGCGCGATTGGACAAGCACGCATTGATGACCGGGCGTGTGGCCGTTCGTCGGGAGAAGCGTCACTCCATCCATCAGCTCGAGTTCACCGAGCACCAGATTGAGCTGACCCGTGGATTCGAGTGGAGCGACGTACGCAATGAAATCGTCGTTTCCGTTGGAGGGATCGCTGTAATAGGTCCAATCGTTTTTTGCGACGTGGTAGGTTGCGTTCGGGAAAGTGGTGGTTGCGGTCTCATCATCGCTCTGCAAATTCCAACCGATATGGTCCCAGTGGCAATGTGTAGTGACGACGTTGTCCACATCAGATGGTTCGATGCCAAGGGACGCTAGATTCGTCAACAGATCCCCCTGCGGTGGACCGTGTTCATAGGGACCCGGTCCTGCACCTGTATCGACTAAGACGTTTTCGCCGGTGTCGTCGGTACGCCGGATCAAGTGCCCGCGCCATTGTGCCTGCCAATAACCATCAGGCGAGAGAGCGTAGTCGCGGTGCGGGTCCCACTCGGCGCTAGCTACATCTACGAACACGTCAGCAGGATTACGACGCAATCCTATGTGATCGTCAACAACTGAAATCTCGTAGTCTCCGACGACGATTTGCGTTGAACCCATGCTATTCATCCTCCGTTAGTGTGGTGCCGAAGATCTTTTGTGTTGTGAACTCTAAGGTTCAAACACTTCGATGAAAATCGCCGATTCGTTTCCGCTGACGGAGATGCTGCTCATTTCGCCTTCGCCTGAATAGACCACATCGCCTTTGCTGGCTCGAACGACATCTCCACTAAGATGGAATCCGACGTTGCCACGCAACACTACCCACCATGCCTCCCGTTCACCAGACATAGATGCCATGGGGCCACCCGGCAGCACGTGCCACATATCGACGCGGTTCCGCTGGTCTAGGATCACCGTCTCGCGCCAATCTTCTTCCAATCCGTGACGGTCGATCATGTATGGCAATGGTGTCAATATACGGTTCGGCGGTTCCCAATGGTCTTCCAAGGGGATGGCGCGCGCTGGTTCCAGGCCTTTCAGGTCGTGGTTCGACCCTGGTTTGCCGGTCACCATCCT
>JAAXHR010000261.1 GCA_012270805.1 Dehalococcoidia bacterium | reverse complement strand
GTTGTGCACTGCGTACCAGCCATCCATCATCTCGGTCATGTAGGCCATGTCAAGGGATCGGTCTTCCTTGCCCGGGATTTCGCGGAAATCGATCTCGCCGCCGTCGACTGACGGTACCATCGGCCACTCCCCTTCCCAACCAAGCGGCAGTTTCTGGGTATCGACGAATGCCTCAGGATGCGTCAAAACCTTACAGTCGGGGACGTAGAGTCGGCACTTATCAGACAGGAACGGCGGTCCAATTGCGATGTGCTCCAGCCATACGATATCGACCGGCTCCTCACCCTCGTTGATCGCAGTTTTCGACAGTTTGAGCGTTGACGATCCTTCATCCAACGACATCGTCATATCGACGGCGACAGGCATCCGAACACCCTTGGTCTTGAAGTTGACGGCGACGCGCTCAGCGGTATCTTCGACGATCATCGCGTCCCAAGGGAGATTGTTCAATTCGGCGTGGAGTCCAAATTCTGCGCCGTACACCTCATCGGGATAGCCGCCGTGCGGCAACGCGGTCTGCCAACCGCCCTCGTAATAGTCGAGCCACATCCCTTGTGTCGAACCGGTTGACGGCACGAACTTGCGCGGGTCTCGCACGCCCCACGGCGAACGCCACATGAACTCGGTGTCGGTCGGTTTGTGGACGAACGAGTAGACATCGGCCCCTTTGTCCGCGAGGATCATCACTCGGATCAACGAGTTCTCCATAACGACGGTCTTCAGCCCGCGGTAAGTCCATGAATCGGAAATCCTACATCCGTGTGTTCGTTCGTCGGCGTAATGCATTGCGAGCAACCTCGGCTCCGTTTTTGGGCTGAATCGACGGTTAGTAGATTATCGCAGAAGCGCCTGCTACCCTACGGATGCATGCACCGCAGTGTCGCAACCATAAAACGACCAAGGATTGATTAATGGTCACACGGTGTCTCTGCACATTGTTGGCGGTGATGGCGACCATCTCGTTGACGAGTGGTTGCGGCTCGAATGACCGATCATTCACTTCTTTCGTTGCGAACTCTTCCGACCCAGTGGAGCGTGGCGGGCGGATTTACGGGACCTATTGCGCTGCCTGCCACGGCGAATCCGGCGAGGGTCAACCGCATTGGAACATACCGAAGAGCGACGGGACACTACCACCACCGCCATTGAATGGGAGCGGTCACACTTGGCACCACGGTGACGGGACGCTTTACAAGCAGGTCAAGCTCGGCGGCGACTATCTCGACTTACCGGGCTTCAAATCCGGAATGCCCGCGTTCGGCGATCAACTATCGCACCAAGATATCGTAGACGTTTTGGCCTATGTGAAAAGCCTGTGGGGCGACCAGAGTATCAGAGGTGTGTCGATCCGCGAGGCTCAGGCCGAAATTAGCAAGAACGACCCGTTTCCTGGAACGCCCATTGATGACTAGCTGGTTCGGTAGTAGGGAGTGACCATGATCCGGAAGACGTCCTTCTCCGGTCTCAACATTCTTTCGAAACCTTCTTCAATGACGCGCTTGAGCGGAATGACCGTTGACACGAGGTCTTCAAGGAGGATTTTGCCATTGGCAATGAGTTCAATCCCTTTCTCCATGTCTCCCGGCGACGCGGCGACGGAACCTTTGACAGTTCGTTCGGCACCGACGATGTCGTTGAAATTGAATCGGTTCGCTCCGGAGTGGATACCGACCAGCAGCGTCGTCCCTCCCGGGCGCGTCCAGTTGATCGCGATACGCGGGGTAACAACGGCCCCAGCAGTCTCAACGACTATGTCCGCGCCCACCCCATCCGTGGCGTCCATCAATTGTCCCAACGCGTCTGGAGCTCCAGTGTTGATCGCAACGTCCGCGCCCAGTTTCAGCGCGAGGTCGAGGCTCTGCTGACGAAGATCACCGACGATCACTCGTGCACCCGCGGCGCGCAGAACCTGCATCGTCAATATTCCCACCGTTCCGCAACCAATCACCGCAACCGTATCACCAACTTTAACGCCAGTTCTGCGGGTGGCATGAACGGCGACAGATGTCGGCTCGATCAATGGAGCTTGTACGTCGGGGATGCTGTCAGGCAACTTGATCAGGTGGCTCTCCGGCCAGACCATGTACTCCGCCAGACCACCGTCCAACGCAAACCCTGCGCTTCTCACGTCCGCACAACTTGACTGTAAGCCCCGCGTACACCAGAAACACTCGGCGCAAGGCCGGATATTGTTCACCATCACGCGTTCGCCCACGGACAAGCCGCGGACTTTGGCGCCAACAGCCTCGACGCGACCTGCGGTTTCGTGGCCTACCGTCTTGGGATCGGTCCGCCATCTAGCCATGGTTGGCCCATGCCACCACCGTTCGACATCGGTCTGGCAGATCGATGCGTACATGATGCGCAGACGCGCTTCGTCATCGCCCGGCTCTGGGATCGGGACATCTTCGAGACGCATGTCTCTGCGACCGTAGTAACGTAACGCTTTCATGTTGGATGACACTGCAGCGATTGTACTGTGCGATTGGGGCAAGGGTGTCTATTCGCAGACGTTCGTGGAATTGGTTACCATCCAAAGCATCTTGACCATCACACGGAGGCCGCCCGATCATGGCCTATGAACTCATCGACATTTCCGCTTCGTGCAACACAGGTACCGAGCTTCTGCCCGGCGAGAATCCCGCACTCGGTGAGCAGACGATGCGGGGTCTCCCCTTCACCGTCGGCTCGCCTGATGGTGATCCGTCCGTGAAGTGCTACATCTCACTGGCGGACGGCGATGAATCAGTGACTCTAGCCATTGGCAAGACTGTGCACAATCTGGTCTTCGCCCACCGGCAGTTGGAGACGGAACAAGCTACCAACGGACCGATAGGAGTGCATGTCGCTGACTACGTTATCCATTTCGAGGATGCCGAGACTGTAACCGTCCCCATTCGCGAGCGTTACGAAATCAGCGCGGTTGGCGATCGGCAAGGAATATCCCGGTACGGCGTGGGTTATCCGTATCTCGCCGTAACCGACCAAGGCGATGCACTGATACCTCGATATCAAGGGCGTTTCGACGAGACGGGGAGGCGTCAAACCGAAGTCGTGCAGGCGCAACCTGCTTGGTACTGGCTTTGGGTGTGGCGCAACCCTACGCTCGATCGCGTCATCGAGTCGATTGAGTTCGTGCCCCGAGGCCCGCGCTTCATCGTTGCCGGAGTGACTCTAGGACACGTCGACGAGCATCCATTTTCCCGCGCCGCCCGGAGACCAGTTCGCGTCGACCTCAAAGATGCCGAGAATGCCGACAAGCCATTCGATTTGGATGTCACTGTCGATCGCGGCGAGCGCACTTACACGCACCCTCTTTCTGAGCAGTCGCCCGACGATTTCCTGAACGACGCTTACAAAGGTTTCGGCGAGCCTCAGAACCCTAAATCTAGCCCGGCCTACGTCGAACTGTCTGGGGTTCCCTCCGCGACGGTTGAGGTGTCGCAAAGTGGCCAGACTATCGATAGCGTGAACTGGGGCGAGGTTGATAACAAAGGCGTTGTCGACACCGAAAAGATCCGCATTTCACTCGCTGAACCTGGAAAGAACTGGGTGAAGGTGCGAGTGGTCGACGATGAAACCGGACAGATCGTCCCGTGCCGCATACACTTCAGGTCTTCCGACGGTATACCGTACCAACCACACGGACACCACAACCAAGTCAATTCCAATCTCGACACTTGGCACATTGATGTCGGTGGTGACACGCGGCTTGGTCAGATCAGCTATGCCTACATCGACGGCACGGCACAGGGCTGGCTGCCGCGAGGCGAAGTGATCGTGGATGCCGCTCGCGGATACGAATACGAGCCGCTTCGCACCAAGATCGAGATCGCGCCCGGACAGCAGGAGCTCGAGTTGCGTCTCAAGCGCTGGATAAACATGAACGAGCGTGGATGGTACTCTGGCGACTCTCATGTCCACTTCCTCTCGACACAGGGCAGCCACTTCGAATCGCAGGCCGAGGACCTCAACGTAGTCAACCTGCTCCAGTCTCAGTGGGGCAGCCTGTTCACGAATGTCGAGGACTACACCGGGCATCCCAGCGTGACTCGTGAGGGCAACAACATCGTCTACACGTCGCAGGAAAACCGACAGCACTTCATGGGACACATGATCTTGTGGGGATTGAAACAGCCGGTGATGCCCTTCTGCTCGGACGGTCCTGGAGAGGCTGAGATCGGCGGTCCGATGGAGACCACACTGAGCCACTGGGCCGACGAGGCGCACGCTCAGGGTGGATTTGTCATCAACCCGCACTTCCCGTTCCCCAACGGCGAACCGGCATCGTTGGTCGCCACCGGACGTCTCGATGCAATCGAGATGATCCAACAGCAGGAGTTCATGCACAACGAGTGGTACCGCTATTTGAACTGCGGCTATCGACTGCCGCTGGTCGGTGGTACTGACAAGATGTCGAGCGATGTTCCCGTGGGGATGTACCGGACCTATGTACGGATCCCCGACGACGAGGAATTCACCTACGAGAGCTGGTGCCGCAACGTCGCTAAGGGTAGAACCGTGTTGAGCGGCGGGCCGATCATCCATCTAACAGTTGACGGATGCGAGGTCGGCGACACTGTTGAGCTTTCGAGCCCTGGCAGTGTCGAGGTCTCTGCTTGGGCAGAGAGCGTAGTGCCGATGTCGAGGTTGGAGATTATCCAAGAGGGAAGGGTTGTCGCATCATCCCAGGTGGACAAGCCAACACGTAAGTTGAATCTCAACGAAACGATCAAGATCGATGGCAATTCGTGGCTGGCGGCCCGCGCCGGAGGTCCGGGATACTACTCGGGTTACAGGTACTACGATGTTTGGGAGCGCGGTATCTTCTCTCACACCTCGCCGGTCTACGTGTCGGTGGGTGGACCGTGGAGCATGTTCGACGAGGCAACCGCGAAATACATGCTCACGTTGATGCACGGCTCGTTGACGTACATCGACAACAGTTCACGCCAGCATTCGCACAGACACGTCACGCACCATCACGGTGAGGACGACCACATCGGCTACCTGAAACGCCCCATCAACGAGGCTATCGACGCTGTGCACCGGCGGATGCACGAGCACGGCATTAGCCATTAGGTGAGATCAATATCCTGAAGACGTCCTTTTCGGGGCGGATCATGCGTTCGAAGCCGTCTTCGATTACACGGTCGAGTGGAACGACTGCGGAGATCAGCTCTTTGACAGAGATTTTGCCTTCCGCCAACAATCGGACGGTCGCTTCCATATCGCCGGGAGATGCGGCCACGGATCCGATAACCGTTTTTTCGGTACCAACGATGTCGTTGAAGTTGAAGACCGGCGTGGCGGAATAGATACCGACCAATACTGTCGTTCCAGCTTTTCGTGTGTAATCGATCGCCAACTGTGGCGTCATTTCAGCACCTGCGGTCTCTGCCGCGATATCGGCCCCGATCCCGTCGGTGAGGTCCAATAGTTGCTCCATGGCTCTGCTGTCGGCGGAATTTATCGTATCGTCTGCCCCTAGAGATTTGGCCAACGCGATGCTGTCTTCCCTGACGTCGACGGCGATGACGCGTGCACCTGCTGCCCGAAACGCCTGCACGGTCAACAATCCGACCGTGCCGCAGCCGATAACCGCGACATTGTCACCAACCTTGACGCCAGACCGTCTCACCGCGTGAACCGCCACAGTGGCGGGTTCGATCAATGGCGCTTCACGATCCGACACATTGTCGGGCAGCTTGATCAGGTGACTCGTTGGCCATGTCATGTACTCGGCGAGACCGCCATCAGCGGACAGCCCCGCGACGCACATGCTGTTGCAGGTGGATTGCGACCCCCGTATGCACCAGAAGCATGTCGAGCACGTCCTGACGTTGTTGACGACTACGCGATCTCCGACGGACAATCCGGCGGCACCTTCCCCTAAATCTTCGACGTGACCCGAGATTTCGTGCCCGAGAATCAGCGGCATTTCCTTACCGCTTATCGGGTTGGGGCCGCCGTGCTGGGTCCAGAGGGGGCCGTACTGCCACTCCTCAATGTCGGTGGCGCAGATCGATGTGTAGGTGATCCCAAGTCTCGCCTCTCTGTCGCTCGGAACGGGCTCAGGCAAGTCTTCTATGCGGATGTCTTTGTTGCCGTGAATTCTCAGTGCTTTCATAGTACGGCAATTCTCGCATATCGAATCACCGAGGGCAATCATCGCGAGTTTCGGTTTCCTGACCTCAATATCGGAGCTGCTCTATCTGCCAAGTGGTCGCATCACATTCTCGTTGTGATTGCCTCCGCGTCAGAAGAATCAGGAGATCCGTTAACAAATCAGGTTTGTGGGGATATTTCACGGCATATTTTAAATGCCAGGGATCGAAAATGATCGGCAATACAAATGTAGGTGCCTAGACATCAGATATATGAATTGAATCCCATGTTCGGTTCTCCGCAATACTCTATTTGCGCGCATATGCCTATTTGAAATTTGATCTGTTGAGGGTACACGGCAAACCAGGGTACGATTGCGTGGGAAAGCAACGATCGTGCGTCTGAATCGCAATCCGAGCTTGGCCTCAGCCAACCGATCCAATCAGGCAAAGGGTCGGCAGGCATAGAATATCCCTGTAGAACCTGATGCCTTCAAGGAGCAAGAGGCCGTGAGACCCGCCGCAAAGATAACCCGAATCGAAGTAACGACGTTCCAGCACGAGCTAGAGAACGTGAGCAAGGACTACAACACCTTCAACATGGTGTTTGAGAAGAACGCGACGCTGAAGGCCGGCGGCGGAATCCTCTCGATCTACACCGACCAAGGTGTGGTCGGCGAATACCCGGGCGCAGGCGGAAACGCGCTGGCCGACATCGAGACCGTCGCTCCTTACCTTATTGGGAAAGACGCGATGAAACGTGAGGTGCACTACAACGCTATGAAGCGCGGGTTGCGCCACACCGCGGCCCTTGGGCTCGGAATTGTTGACATCTGCCTTTGGGACATTGCAGGGAAGGTTTACGAAGAGCCGCTGTTCCAACTTCTTGGTGGCGAACGCAAGCCGCTTCCCGCATACGCATCTACACTGCACGGCGACGAAAACGGAGGTCTAACTACTCCGCAGGACTTCGCCGATTTTGCGGTCATGTGCAAGGAGATGGGCTATCCCGCGTTCAAGATCCATGGCTGGGGCCTCGCTGGCGAGAACATCAAGCGTGAGGTTGACAATGTGCTTGCAGTTCGGGATGCCGTAGGCCCGGACATGGACCTGATGATCGACCCGGCGAACGAAGTCAAGAACTTCGGCGATGCCCTCAAACTCGGCAAAGCCTGCGATGAAGCCGAATTCTTCTGGTGGGAAGATGTCTTCATGGACGGCGGTGTCTCCACGTTCGCGCACCGCAAACTCAGACAGCTGATAAAGACGCCTCTGCTACAAACCGAGCACATCCGTCTACCCGAGCAGCACATGAACTTCGTGATCGCGGATGGCACGGACTACGTTCGTGTCGGCGCGCACGAGGATGGCGGAATCACCGGCGCGATGAAGATCTTCCACGCCTGCGAAAGCGTCGGTTTGGATGTCGAGACGCACGGCCCAGATCCAGCGCACCGTCACATAATGTCGGCAGTCCGGAACACCAACTACTACGAACTCGGACTAGTGCATCCCAATGTGCGGACTACAAAGCCGCCAATCTGGGTCAACTACTCAGATGACCTAGACACGGTTGACGAAAACGGTTGCGTTCTCGCTCCAACTGGACACGGCATCGGTGTCCCGTTAGACTGGGACTGGATCAACGCGCACAAGACTGGAAAGCGGGTGTTGGCGGAGGCGTGAAACATCCGAGAAACACATTAGTCATTCCCGCGAAAGCGAAGTTCGTTGAGACCCACGGGATAGCCAGTAGGATCACCCCGTTGGAACTGATGGCCGACACCGGGATGGAAGCCTAGTGCAATAGCCGATGATCTTGATAGCGGCCATATGGATCATTCTGCTCGTCGCCATCATCTGGACCCTAGCCGACTATCGCAGATACTTGAGCCGGTATAACGTTGAGATGACATACTGGCAGTTCCTCAAGTCTTACTGGAACCGGATCTGGCGGCTGTGAACGGCAACCTCCACATGTAGAACACAAAGCGTGGCGCACTCTACAAGTTCTGCATGGGCATAATACAAAACGTGTCTTTAGATCGAGGCGGCATACCTAGACCCATAATCCTCTAGCGATGTGACTGACATCGAAAAATGCGCACAAGACGGGAACGCGGGTGTCGGCGGAGGTGTAGGTGGAGCGGGATTAAGTAGGACAGCCGTTGCCAGCTGCCATTCAGTTTGGTGGATTGAAGTTTTTTTGCCAACAAAGGATTGCCAAAGGCAATTCTGCTGGCACAATAATGGAATGTAACGCCACGCAAGTGTTTGCTTTCGGATACGCTGGCAAACTCCGAGGCGTCCGTAGAAATGATGGAGAAGGCCAATGACAACCATTGCTGATGTCCAGGCTCCGTTCGCGATGGACCCAAACCCGGCCACGCGAGCCGACGATCGGTTCAGGTTTTACGCCCAGTCCTCAGAGAGCATGCACCAGTGCGCGGATGACAGCGTCGCGCTAACTGTGACTTCGCCACCTTATTGGAACAGCATCGACTACGATGTGCACGCTGGCGACGGCAGCGATGACTGGTATCGCGAACGAAATTACTCGGTTTACGGCAACACGTACGAAGAGTACTTGGATAGGATCGAAGCAACCTTCAACGAAGTCAAACGCGTGACGATGCGCGGTGGCTTCTGTGCGATCGTAATTGGAACCATCTTGCAAAAAGGGAAACATTATCCGGCCCCATTCAATATCACCGACCGATTGGTACGATCCGGGTGGCTGTTTCATCAAGACATCATCTGGAACAAAGTAACTGCTGGCATCAGGAGAGCGGGATCGTTCATCCAGCGTCCTCAAGCCGGTTACTACTACCCGAATATCATGACCGAGTACATCCTTGTTTTCCGCAAGGAAGGCAGTCCACGAAGAGATACTAATCAAGCACTACCAATCGACGATCTTTTCACGCGCGACATCGCTAACAACATTTGGCACATTGCTCCAGTGCCACCCAACACGATCGATCATCCATGCCCCTATCCTGAAGAACTGGTGCGTCGTTTGATCCTGCTCTACTCTCAGAAAGGTGACGAAGTTCTTGATCCGTTTCTCGGCAGCGGACAAACCGCGAAAGTCGCTGTCCAACACAAGCGTCGCGCTGTAGGATACGATATCGAACCAAAATACGTGCGTTTAGCAGAGAGTCGTTTGTACGAACCCACCAAGCGTCGATACAACTTGGTTCCCAAGGTTTTGAAAATCGAAGCCACACATGCCCTTCAACGTTGAGAGAGACTACTTCTTTGCGCTTCGCGATTATCTTGACGCGGACGTAGCTGCCCAGTATTTGTCTGCGGTAAATGGTGTCATAGGGGCTTACAACACGACGGTTCGCGAAAACCGATTCACCGTGGGCGGTGCTGTAGAGGTTTTCACGGTCGCTTTGATGAGGTCAGTCGGTATTGACGCGTATCACTACGCGGCACAAGAATCGTCTGGCGATATACTTTTGCCCGGCAACGTGACGCTATCGGTTAAAGGCATTCATACAACGACCTATTCCAAGATCGGACTGATAAACAAACAAGGCGAAGGCGCGCGTGTCTGGACTACCGCGACGATATTCGTACGCTCCGGTGTCGGATTGGTTTACGGCGATCCAGATATGTTTCCTGAGGAGGCGATCAGCGATAAAGGCGACCAATTGGGATTATTAGGGAGATTCCTCCGCAGGCACATTGAAAACAACCCGAAGCTCATCATTCCAATGCAAATTGACTACAAACCGCCAACTCAGTTGGCAGGCAAAAGTAAGCTTCAGAGCGTTGTGGTCGCACATCAGATCATGGACGATTTGGGGCTTGATTTGCTCAAACAACATTCTGGATGAGGTTCATGTCCTGAGCATCACTGTTCCATCCTCGTTGATGCCGTCAACACCAGACTTGCTTTCGTAGATCGTGGCGCGCACGGTGCTGCTACGTGATTCGTCAGGTTCGAACATCATCGAGGTCGATTCATCGCTACCCGGCTCAGGCATACCGCTGGGGAGGCTGGTGAATGGTTCGAGACCAACGTTGTAGGTGCGCTTGTACCATGGATAGCCGCTATGACCGCCGAATACTTGCCAGTACCAGAGGTACTTGAACATTTCGCTGTCCCAGCGTAGACCGATCCCTACGCCACGATCAGGGTTTGTTACCGCATACCATCCGTCGGCGAGGTTGTTGAAGGAGAGGTAGTCAACTAATCGATCCGATTTGGGCGGGAACACAGTTAGATCGACCTCTGACCCGTCAGGCGCTTCGGCAACCGGCCACGAACCAGTGCGGTCGGGCATCAGTCGAGAGCCGGGTGGAACCGATCCATCAGGGGACTCGGGAACGATGAAATCGCCCCCTGCGAAGTCCAAAATGCAGTTCGGCGTCAGGAACGGATCGCCCAGTGCGACGTGCTGTCCCCACTGGGCAGGGGCCGGCTCCTCGGCTTCGTTGATCAACGTGTCGGTTACGGTGACTACGGGCGATTGAGACTCCAACGTGACGGTTTTTTCGATCCAGAACGGCGTACGAACGGCGCGCACGGAGAATTTTGCCGAGACTCGGTCTGACGAATTTTCGACGATCTGTGCGTCCCACGGCATCATGTTGGTCTCGTTATGCTGCCCTATCTCGGCACCCATGTAGTCTTGCTCGAATCCGCCGGTCGGGGCTATGGTGTTCCATCCCCCGATGTACAAGTCATGGAATATCCCTTCGCCCCATCCCGTCGAGGGCACCCACAAAGCTTGATTACGAACGCTCCAGGGAGTTCGCCACATGAGATCGGTGTCGCTGGGTTTGTGGACCATCTCGAAGATGTCGGCACCCTTATCTGCGATGATGCTGATTCGGAGCAGTTCGTTTTCCATCACGACTGTCTTGAGTCCGCGATAGGTCCAAGCGTCGGATATTCTGCATCCATGCGTCCGTTCGTCTTGATAATGCATATGTCTCAGCTCCGCGGGCTACTGAATCGCTTCTGTCATCGACGCGCATTGTAGTCTATCCCCAATCCAATCGACATCGTCGCGTTGTGCACACTCAGCTTCTCCTTCCGTGACCCCGTTAGCCATTTTGCTCGTAGTTTCATCAGCGTTCGCTCACGCGTCGTGGAATCTGATGGTTCGTCGTGCGACTAGACCCGCGGTCACGACGGGGTTGATGGCGGTCACATCGGCGATACTCGTCCTACCGCTTGCGGTATATCTTCTCATCATTGACTTTCCGAGCGGTACCGGATGGTGGTTCATATTGGCGACCATCGTGCTGCACATCTGGTACTTCGCAACTCTGGGTTACGCGTACAACACCGGCGACCTCTCGATTGTGTATCCGGTTGCCCGCGGATTAGGCTTGGCCATAATCCCTATTCTGGGCGTGTTCGTCGTGGGCGAATCGATGTCTTGGCCGGCGGCTGTTGGCGCGGCGTCGATTGTTACCGGCCTCGCACTAATCGCAATTTCAGACATCGAAATAGCCACGATTAAGCGAACTGCGCGCTCATGGTTGATGTTGGTGAAGAGATGGAGAGCCGTGAGGCGTTTCCGAGCTCAAGTACGTCCTGCTTGGATGCTGGCGATGCTAACTGGACTAGTCATCGGCATCTACTCGGTAGTCGACGCACAAGGGGTGAAACACGTTCAACCGGCGCTGTACATGTTCTTCCTTCAACTCGGTGGCGGGTTAGGGATGATGGCGATTCAGTCGCGTCTTGAGACGCGAGAAGCATTCGTCGACGAAGCTCGACGCCATTGGAAGATCCTCGTGATCGGCGGATTGTTGCAGTTCGCAGCCTACACCCTTGTATTGACCGCGCTGACGTTTTCACCCGTCAGCTACGTCGGGCCGTTCAGAGAGATTTCCATTTTGGTCGCGGTCGGATACGGCGCAGTGGTGCTCAAAGAAAGAGTGACACCTATCCGCGCGGTGGGTGCGATCTGCATCGCCAGCGGAGGGGCAGCGATCGCCCTTTCGCCTTGAAACCACCAAGCGGGTTTCTAACCCAACGTCGAGGGAGATTGTCGGCGCAATTGCCGCCTCAACTCTTGATGATCCGGTAGCATCCTCTCGACGACGCGCCAAAATCCGGGAGAATGGTTCAACTCGATCAAGTGCGCCAGTTCGTGAACCACAACGTAGTCGATCAACCGATCGTTAAGCATGATGAGACGCCAGTTGAGGTTGATTGAACGTTTCCCGCTGCAACTTCCCCATCGCTTCTTGGCATTGCTCAATTTCAACTGGCTCGGTTGGACTCCCATGACATTCCCGTAGTCGGCGACTCTGGAATTAAGGTGGTCCCACGCCTCCTGTCGAAACCATTCCGTCAACCATTGCCGAACGACCTTCGATTTCGTCTCCGGCATCATTTCCGGCGGGATGATCACGGTTACCATCTCGCCTTCCAATGACTTCACAACGGTCGGCGGCAGATCGCACCCCACGTCATTCACGTCTCTCTCTTGGACCACGACTTGGACCGGATTGCCCCTTAGCTGCATCGCACCGCCCTCTGCCCAATCGAATCGGTCGTTAGATGCTTCGACTTCGGTCCGATGCTTGAGAATCCAATCGGAGCGTCTCAGCAGGAAATCCTCGATCTCATTGTGGGTCAATGTGTGAGGAACCAGCACCTTGAGTCCGGCTTCGGGATCAAGTTGAATCTGAATCGTCCGGCGGCGGCGGGTACTGCGTTGCAGCGTGTATGAGATTTCCTCACCTCTGATACGTATGGAGCACTGCTCGCGTGACAGTTGTGGGCGCTTCGGAAGGCGGATGCGCATCGAGAGTTGGTTCTCGTTCGCGGCTGATGATTCGCTCGCGGCGTATCTGCCGCGAGCGCCACTTGCTGGTGGAGACGGGGGAGGGTCGAACTCCCCGTCCAGAAAGTTTCCCGTCAAAGCTTCTACGTGTGTAGCCGTTGGTTGCTTATACCGCTTCCGAACGATGCCAACGGCGTCCGTCCTGGCCGCGGTTGCCGGTTGCCTTTGGACGTGCTACCGGCGTTGCACATCCGCACCTCAGGAGTTCGGCGCCCGATAAGTGCCGCTGAGGACGACTCCTACCGGACGTCGCGGCTGATTAAGCAGCTGCGAGGGCGACTTCTCGTTCGCCGTTTGTGTTTTTGCCCGTTTTAACGTGGGCAGGCGCCACGACACGCAACCTTGCGGTACGCTCCCTGTCGAATCCACTCGTCCCCTTACATCTAACCAGTATATCCCGGTTAGAGACGAGTGTTTTAGACTATGCCCTTCACCGTCGCATCGAATAACAGTTTGGTCGACGCACGTGCCATGGATGAACGCATCGAAATAAACCGTCGCAACTGGAACGAGCGGACTCCGATCCACGCCGGTTCGGAGATGTACAACGTTGAGGGATTCAAAGCGGGTCGCATCACACTTACCGACATCGAGATCCGGGAGATCGGTTCCGTAGCCGGCAAGTCTTTGCTACATCTCCAGTGCCACTTCGGTATGGATACGATGTCGTGGGCGCGCCTCGGCGCCGATGCCACTGGTGTGGACCTATCTGACGCGTCTATTGATCTTGCGAATGAGTTGAACACTGAACTTGGTTTGAGTGCACGCTTCATCCGATCCAATGTCTACGACCTGCCGGACCTGCTGGACGAAGAGTTCGACATCGTCTACACGGCACTTGGAGCGCTGTGCTGGCTACCTGATTTGACGCGCTGGGGTCAGGTCATAGCGCGGTTTTTGAAGCCTGGCGGCACGTTCTACATGCTCGATGAACATCCGGCAGGCCGCATCTTTGAGTCCATGCAGAACACAGATGGGAGTCATGATCTGGCGCTGCGCTACTCCTATTTTCCGAACCCGGAGGGCTTGCTGGAAGAAGGCGAACGAAACACCTACGCCGGTTCAGAGTCGATTTCTACACCGGTCTACGAATGGCAGCACAGCGTGTCGGAGATCGTAAACGCGCTGATCGGTGCGGGGTTGCATATCGAATTCATCCACGAATTCCCGTTCTCGTTCTTCCAAGCGCAGCCACAGATGCATCGGTGCGACGATGGCTGGTGGCACTTGGAAAAGTACGGCGGCAACATCCCCTTCATGCTGTCGATTAAGGCAACTAAGTAGTCGCATCATGGATGACAAATTCGAGATAATCCGTCAGAACTGGAACGAGCGGACGCCGATACACGCCGCTTCCAGTTTCTACAACGTCGATGGCTTCAAATCTGGCGACATCACGCTGACCAAGACCGAGATCGAGGAAATGGGTTCAGTGGCCGGCAAATCCTTGCTGCATTTGCAGTGTCACTTCGGGATGGACACGATGTCGTGGGCGAGGCTGGGGGCAACTGCTACAGGGGTAGATATATCCGACACCGCAATCGATTTGGCGCGCGAACTGAACAACCAATTAGGCTTAAACACACGCTTCATTCGCTCCAACATTTACGATTTGCCTGACGTTTTGGATGAGCAGTTTGACATTGTCTACACCGCAATTGGGGCGTTGTGCTGGCTGCCGGATATGACTAGATGGGCGCAGATTGTAGCGCGCTATATGAAGCCCGGAGGCACGTTTTACATCCTTGACGGACACCCGGTCTCGCACATCTTCAAATATGTCGAGTTGCCAGATGGCGGGCGCGGCCTGAAACCTTGTCACTCTTACTTCCCGAAACCGGAAGGTATCCCGCACGAGGGCGGCGGTTGTACCTACACCGGTTCGGAAGTTCTCGAAACGCCGTCACACGAATGGCAACACAGCATGTCGGAGATCGTGAATGCCATCATCAGTGCCGGTCTTCGGATCCAGCACTTCAACGAATTCGCAGTGTCGGGTTACCGCGCCTTCCAGCCGATGAGTCTTCACGAGGATGGTTGGCGACTGGACGAGCATCACGGCTCGATACCGTTCCTCTTTTCGATAAAGGCAACCAAATGATGCCTGTCAGCTTGTTGCCGATTCAAAGAGCCAGTACTGACCCATGGTAAACGCGTCGTAATCGACATTGTTTGTGACCCACCACGAAATAACAAGGGCGACAAGCAATCCTGCTCCTGCTGCCATCAGGATATTCGACTGGGTGGCCCTGGCGAACCGCGTTCGGACGATCGGAGCGCCGAAAAGCATGAAGTCGTCTTCGATGTGGACTACCCGACTGGGGCTGACCAGGAACGCCATTGCGGCACCTGCGATCAATCCGCCGACGTGAGCACCTTGATCGATCCCCGGCCACACTAGCCCGAACACGATGTTGATGCCGAGGATGAAGATAAGATTGAGTATCACACGGTTCACCTGGCCGCCGAATTCTCGCCTGTTGCGAACCAGATACACACCGTATGCCCCAACCATTCCGAACACCGCGCCGCTGGCACCGACGCTCAATGTCGGGGAAACAAAGTAGCTCGCAGCCACACCGCAGACTCCGGCTACGATATAGGTTGCGACGAAAGCCAGCGCACCGAACTCCTGCTCCAGGCGTGGACCGAACAGTACCAACGCGAATGTATTGGCTGCGATGTGGAAAAAACCTGCATGTAGGAACACCGGAGCGATTAGTCGATACCAATCTCCCGCTTGAATCGCAGGTCCGAACTTGGCACCCCATCGGTAGAGGTTGACGCTATCATCGGCTCCTCCAGTCACCGACAAGAGTACAAACATAGCAACGTTGATGGCTACAATGAGAACAGTTACTCGATTTTTATTGACTATCGCCCAAAAATCGTTAAATTGTCGGTTTCTTCGCAGTTCGCCCTCCATGATCAGACTTCAACCGTTTGGCACTTTGCAACGTTTGCCAAGTCGTTAGGCGATTTTTACAGTTACGATTCTATCTTTTGGTTTTCTCGAATTGCCAGTTTCGGCATCTTAATTGATACAGCGTCTAGTTCGACGGAGCAGTCATGCTTTGCGAAGGTTCATACTCAAAATTGATGTCTCGTACGGGAACGCGTTAGGAGGTGTGCTTGCAGGATGTAAGATAAAGGTTAGAAGTTGATATCTACAGTCAAGTTCGACAGGGATATATAGGAGTTTTTATCGAAGCGCCCCAAGAGCGTCACTGGTCTATGAGACCGAAAGTTTTGACGGAGACAAGCCAATGCCCATAGAGATAGTCGAAGTTGATCTCGCCGATATGCGCCGCACGGCTCTTCTCAACAGAGCGAAGAGCCCGCAAGTGCGTGCCATTTACGAGGCGATGTTTTCACTGCAATCCGGCGAAGCGAAGGCGGTGATCGCGGACCCAGGTGAAGAGCTATCCCAAATCAGAAACTTGGTCACCCAGTGCGCATCTCGTGCCAACTTGGATCTACAAATCGTCGTCGACAGAGTCGCTGGGAGAGTACTTTTCACTCAGAAGCCAGCTCAAGCGGGTCAGGACGAGATGCCTGTTCCGGCTAAGTCCTCACGTTCGCCTGAGGACCAAGCCGCTTTAGTCGCTCGGCGGGAGAGAATTCGTGAAGCTGCAATCGCGCTTGGGCAAGGACGTCCTCAGATCAGCGCGCAAGAGGTCGTCGACTTTTTGCGAGACAGCGGCGACCCGATCAATCTGCCGAGACCGACGACCGCAGTAAGTGCTGTTATGCGGAACATGCCCGAGTTCGAACACGTTGACCGTAGCCGCTTCACCTATCAAGGCTCATAGATCGGGGCGAGCGACAGCACTTATCGACCTTTTTGTGAAGTAGGACTCGCACACGCCCCTTTCGCCTTGCGAAAGGGGGCGCGAACAAACATAACTAAGTGAGCGGGATATGCGCTGGAGTGAGCACCATCACGGCGTCGTTCCAAGTGTAATCATCATGTCATTCCCGACGACGCCCTAATGTCATTCCGAGCACAGCAAGGAATCTAAACGCGCAGCGAGGAATAATACAACCCGAATAGCAATTCAGTTCGATTGAATCACGTCCAAAGGCGGCACTTCGTCGATGATGCCGCGGGCCGCCGCCATTCCGAAAAGCTGTTGGAGCGCCGCGCGCCCCTCTTCGCCCATATCTAGCGTGTCGGAGTTGACGTACATCCGAACGAATCGGCGCCCATCTTCGCGTTCGATTCCGCGCCCGAAGCCGAGGGCGTAGTCGAGAGCCGCATCCTCGTTAGCGTGGGCGTATTCGATCGACGCCTTGAGCGCGTCGGTAACCTTTTGACATATCTCGTCGCCGAGATTGCGGTTCACCACATCCAGGCCCAGCGGAATCGGTAGTCCGGTCTCTTCGAACCACCGTTTGCCCAGATCAAGCAGCGATCTGAAGCCGCGCTGTTCGAACAGTATCTGTCCTTCGTGCAGCAATATCCCGGCCTCTGCCCTGCCTGACTTTACCGCATCCTCAACATCATCGAAATCTAGGAAAAGCGGGGTGAAATCATCTGGTCCGAATATCTGGAACAGCATCCAAGATGTCGTGAATTCGCCCGGCACCGCGATCGTGCAGCCCTCCAAGCTCTCGATGTCCAGATCGTCACGCGTCGTAACCACTACCGGGCCATAGTTGCGTCCGACGGAAGCGCCGCAGGACATGATCCGATACTTGTCGGCGATTTTGGGATAATGCGCGGCCGAAATCGCAGTTACCGGCAACTCGCCACTTTCGGCCAAGACATTGAGGGATTGAATATCGACCATGTGATGACCGATTTCGTAGCCCTCGATGCCAACGATCCCTTTCGCCAAACCGAAAAACATAAATGCATCATCAGCGTCAGGACTGTGACCGAACACGATCGTTTTTGTCTCAGACATGCCCACCTCTGCTTTTGACATTGAAATCGAGCGACTTCAACATGTATTGGCATCTCTCGCTCCAGAATTGCGTCTCGCCATCTGCCATCGCGACCATGCCCGAAAGGGTGAACCGCGGAATCCGAGCCTGCTCGAAACCCATTCGCTCGTAAAGACTGATCGCCCTCCGATTATCGACCCCGACTGACAGCGATACCGAACTGTAACCGTGAGATATCGCCAACATCGTCATCTCCGCCAAGATGCGCGCCCCGATTCCGCGTGAGCGAAGGTCCCGACGCACCCACAGGTCCTCGACGTACGGACATGGAGTTTCGATGTGTTGCTTCGGCGTTCCCGTCGGGCCTTCCCATAGCAACATGCCGTGACCCACCGGCGTCTCATCGATCCAAGCGATGAGGTAGATCAGAATCCCGTCGTCTTGCAACTTGACCCTGGCTTCGTGCGTGGCGGCATTCCTCGCGGGATTCAGACTTGCGGCGACAACCTCGATGTCGGGCCTGCGAAGCGGTCGCACATCAACTAGATGCGAAACGTCTCCGGCGCCGCCGAGATTCGAAGCCATTTTGTCGACCAATCGTGAGATGGCTCTTGTCGAGGCACGGATCATGCGCCGGCGGCCAACGGCACCGAGACTTCGCGGTCGAACTCGCGCACGATCTCGTAGTTGGTCAATCGCTGAGCAGGCCGATAGCCAGCATCGGATATCAACTCCCGAACCTCATCTTCTGTGGTCCGGTTGTAGAAACCCGCGGCCAGCATCACGTTTTCGTCAAACAACGTTCCGCCGAAGTCGTCAGCACCGAAGTGCAACGCCACTTGACCGGTCTTGCGGCCCTCCGAGAACCAAGACGCCTGAATGTGCGGCACGTTGTCCAGGAAGATGCGACTCAACGCGATGATCCGAAGGTATTGATTCGGCCCCGCCTCTTGCTCAACTTGCTTGCCCAGCGCGGTGTTTTCTCGCTTGTAGGACCACGGTATGAAGGCCGTGAAACCGCCTTCGTTAGTGCGATTGGCGTCGGCGAGGTCTTGCACATCCCGGATGTGTTGCAGCGTCTCGACGATCTCTTCATCCGTCTCAACGTGCCCATACATCATCGTCGCTGTGGTCTTGAAGCCGACCTCATGAGCCGCTTCGTGAACCTCGGTCCATTGCGCCCAGCTGTCTTTCGGTGCAAACCGGGAGACGACCTGCTTGACGCGATTGTTCAGAATCTCGGAGCCGCCACCGGGCATCGTGCGCTGCCCGGCATCCCACAGGTCCTGCATGACCTCGATAGGCGATTTGCCCGACACATCGCACATCTGCCATATCTCTGGCGCCGACCAGTAGTGCGGCATCACGCTCGGATAAAGGCGAACCGTCTCGCGCACCATGTCCAAGTAGTACTCATACGGAAGCGCATCATTCAACCCTCCCTGCATCAAGACGGTCGTGACGCCTTTTTCAGCCGCGCGTCCGACCTTGTCCATGATCTGTCCGACGGAGTAAGTGTATGCAGACGGGTCCGTGGGATCAGTGCGGTAGAAGGCGCAGAACGAGCAGTAAGCGTCGCAGAGATTCGTGTAGTTCAGGTTGGTATCGATGACGTAAGTGATGCGGTCGGGGACGTTGTGGAGGTTCTTAACGTGCGTAGCCAGAGGGGCCAGATCTAGCAACTCGGCATCTCGCAGCAGGTACAGCCCTTCATCGGCGTTGATCCGTTCGTTGCCGAACACCTTCGCGCGTATGTCGCTGATCATCGGACGTGAACTCCAAACCACCTAACGTCAACCGGAATACGGCAGAACTGCGGGTCGCCATTCCGGTAGGGTTGACAGCCGCTTTTCGAACTCGCCCATCGCCGCGAACTCCTCATCACCGAGCAAGTAAGTGAATCCACCGATGTAAGTCTTCACATCCGAAGGCGTCATGCCAGGGATCGATACACGGGTCGCGATCTCTTGCAAGTGAGACATTCCGTAGTTGAAAGAACGGTGAAGCGTCTCGGCGAATCTGCCGAGTTCCGGCCTCGTCGCGTCACCGCGAGCGATCCATCGAGCGAACACGAACGGCAGACCCGTCAACCGCTTCCACTCCAATGATAAATCGTAGACGAATCGAGCCTCTTTACCGCCGTAGACTTTGTTCAAAGCGGCATCGCCGATCAGTAACTCCGCATCACAGGCTTCGTCTGGGCCGCGCAACTCGACTTCCGGCGCGTTCCAATGATCGGCAAAGAGTATCCGCAACAACTGCACGGAGGTCGACGTGTGTCCTGTAACTGCGACCGATTTATGCGATAGTTCCTGAGCCGGCACATCGCTGAACAGGAGCACGCTACGCGCCTCTCCGTCAGTTGCCACACCGAGCCCGCCCTCCACTACACTGCCTTTCATTCGAAGCACTTCGGCAATCGGCAAAGGCCCCGCGTCCAACTCGCCATTTTGCATCGCGGCCGCCATGTTCCTCGGCGGCAGTTCGACCAGATCGAACCAATCCCCTTCCAAACGTCCGTAGAACACCGCGGAGTTCAGATACGGCATGTACCCGATACGCCACCGTGTTGAGAGATCACTGGCCATTGCCGAGATGCGGAAATCAGTTGTAGACCGTGATCTCGTTGTAGAGCGCGTCTCGCTCTACGGGTATGCGACCGGCGTCTTTGATGGATGCGACCATGTTTCGACGCGCGATTCCAGCCGGGGAATCTGCCAGGGCGGCGTGGGCGATGCGCTCTTTGCCGATAGTGCCGTCGAGGTCGTTGGCGCCGAAGTTCAGCCCCATGCCAGCCGTCGCCTCGCCGAGCATCACCCAGTAGCTCTTGATGGCGAGCACGTTGTCAAGTATCAGACGTGAGGCGGCGAGCATCTTCAGGTCATCCATCGGCGGCGTGTGGCGTGGTCTCAGCTTGGTGTAGCCGACTTGATATTCGAGTGGTATCAGCGCGAGGAAGCCGCCGGTTTCGTCCTGCAGTTCGCGTAGCAAGATAAGGTGGTCGATCCGCTCCCGGAAAGTCTCGACGTGGCCGTAGAGTATCGTGCAGTTGCTTTTGATACCCATTCCATGGGCTATACGGTGTATTTCGAGCCAGCGATCGGCTTTCGCCTTGCCGGGCAAGAGCAGCTTGTGAATGCGGTCAGAGAAGACTTCCGCACCCCCGCCCGGCATCGACGACAACCCTGCTTCCTTGAAGATGGCGAGCGACTCTTCGGGCGGCACCTTCCAGCGGCGCCAGAAGTAGTCGATCTCCGAGGCTGTGAACGCTTTGATCTGCACGTCGGGGCGTGCGTTGTGAAGCTCGCGGATCATGTCGACGTAGAACTCGAAGGGCCAAGTAGGATGGTGTCCGCCGACGACGTGCAGTTCGCGGATATCGCCGTCGAGATGGTCAAGCATCTCTTCCATCGACATCTCGTATGCGCCCTCGGCCCCCGGCTTCTTGGCGTAGTCGCAGAACTTGCAGGACAAGACGCAGATGTTGGTCGGGTTGAGGTGGCGATTCAAGACGAAATAGACCTTGTCGCCGGAGAACTGACGCTTCTTGTAGTCGGCCATCAATCCGACAGCCGAAAAGTCCTCGGTCTCGAGGATCTTGACACCGTCTTCCGCAGACAACCTCTCGCCGTGCTTGACCTTTTCCCAGATCGATTCGAGGTCAGGGTCAGAAATCAAAATATCCGGGGCTTCAACGTGACCGTTGTCCGCGACACCAATCGTTTCCGGTGTTGCCGCCACGTCTTCGACTGTGGTTGCCATCGCCATATACGAATCGCTTTCTTGAATGACGGTGAATGCGAAATCTCGCAACTTCTATTCTCTATCATCGCGCTAAACTGGATTCCGAGTGGCTTCGCACCGTGCTTCGGATCGTCTGAACTCACTTACACCACGCGTCTCGAACAACGTGCCTTCTGTTCGTTACTATCAGAAAGAGAAGCCCCATCGGTTGGCGAGAATCTTC
>JAAXHR010000395.1:3428-12708 GCA_012270805.1 Dehalococcoidia bacterium | reverse complement strand
TATCCCAGATTACAAGCAGCTAGATCACCAATCGCTTCCCGAGATATCTGCTTTCAAATCACGAAATCCGTATATCCGCATGACATGATCCAGCCTCAATCGATACCCTGGATAAAACCGCGACGCGCGATACAGTTGCCTCAAACTCTCCTTCAGCTCACCTTCTTCGTCTTTATGGCTCTCAATCATGTTGTCGATGGCAACATCAGCAAAGTTGTATGCCCGAGTGAACCAAATATCCAATCTTTTCGAAACTCTAGAAAGTGCTCCTGTATCGATTTGACTGTATGAATCGATTTCTAGGGCCTTGAGTATCAACTCGCCGATCAGCCATACAAGATGAAGCCTACGATTGTTCTGTCCCGCTTCGGCAACTACGCTCGAAGTCCGCTTCTTATACTCCAGCTTCACGCGCTCATGTACTTCGTAAGGCAGCCACAGATGTCGCGCCGTAACACCTTCAAAAAAGACTTCGCGGTACGCGTCTCCTTGCATACGGGGAATCTCACGAAGACGGTCGCGAGCCTCGCCCGGGTGGCCCAAGAATGCCCACATTGCCTGAGCGACATCCTTGATAGTCGTCTTGCGGCCGCTTGCACCTTCGATGTACTTCTGTTCACCTCGTTTCAACTCGTAAAACACAGGTTCATCGAGACCTAGGAATTCGTGCTGCAACCGCAGCTGGTCCTTCGAGTTAAACAGAAAATCCCAATCCTTCATCGGGGATTGCGAGTTGCTAGCCTGGCTTATTTGATCCGCTAACGTGGAACTGGCTGGCGTTTCAATCAGCTTGATGCTCAGCGCAACATCGTCGAGACTTCCCCCTCGAATCCTGTGATCATGCAACGTCCATGTCGTCTGGCAACTGTTCACGATCTGAAAATCGCGTATCTCAAACGTTGAGCGGCTTCCGCCTTTCTTCTTGAACGAATCACAGACGGCAGTCAAACCGTTGTTAAGAAAGAAAAACTGTGGGCGGTCAGAATCCGCTTCAAGCGTCGCTTTGATCTCTTTATTGACTTTGACTACGCCCAAAGGCCCTCGCGGATTCAGTCTAAAGATACTATATCGATGCTCGTTAAACACTCGATCCAGCTCTGTGGCGGACACCATTCCCGATAGATGGCGGTTTGCGCCATTTGGATCAGCATGCTCGAACCAGTCCAAAAACCGCATTTCCGTGTCCGTGGGCTTGTCCTCCATTTGCGACTCACGAATTAAGTCATCGACACCAAACACAATCGCAAAATGGGGCACATCGACTCCTTGAATGAGATTGAGTGATTCATCGTTGAACTGAGAAACGGCCCGTACGTTTTGGGGAGTGCTCCGTTGCGTCGTCAAGTAAACCACGAATACCTCGTACCCTTGCCGGATTTTTCTCCTGAATTCGTCAGCAAACTCGACCAACGGCACATTCACGTTATCTTGCAACGCCTTCGCGTCCATCAATCGTGTAGGTAGTCGGAAGAGCGAATCCAATTCCGCCTTCTTAATCGTTTCATCACGTCGCCTGAACTTAGATTGGATCAAATAAGCCGCTCTTGCTTCATCGTCGACGTAGTACAGGTCCAAGCCATAATCGTCGGCACCATCCACGTATCGGTCCTCTAGCTCATCCTCTGTCGGTGGATCGTTCGCTACTTGGAGGTAATTACGCGATCCCCAGATCGCAAAGCTGTGTCCGTCGACGGGCCTGCCGATTTCCGCCTCGATCAAACTCACAAGTTGTTCGATTTTCGATTCTTGCATCTCTTTTTTCGTCGCCATCGCACATCCATCCTGCGGTCTGTAGAAGGTTCACATGGGCGATCCAAGTGAACATTATTGCGCTAGGACAGATTCTACGATTCGATCATTTTCGGCGCCAGTTGCGTTTCACATGCCGATTTTCGGAACCAGTTGCCCTCATCTCACCCACACCAAGTTTCCTTCGGCATGAACGTTAGCATCTACATCCGTACAGGTGTGGTCCTCAATGGCCGTGACATCATCGTTGAATATCCCAAGAATGTTCCGAGCCTCTGAAGGCCATAACCATCGGGCATCCATAATGTGCCCGTTACTGGCTTCAAGCTCGCCATCCCACTCAAGAACCCGAAAACTGAAAATGATCGCCTGCGCCGAAGGCTTACCCGGCACACGGTTATATTTACCAGAATCGACGACGAATGGTTGTATCTTCCTTACGATCAGCCCAGTCTGTTCCGTAACGACGCGTTCTGCACATTCCTGAGCCGACTCGCCTGGAATCATCAATCCCATAGGCAATCCCCACTCACGGTCCACTTTCCTGCGGACTAGCAACACACGAAACCCGTTGTTCAACACAACTGCCCGCGCCATAGGAACAAAATACTGTGCCTTATATGACAGCCAAACCGAATCGCTATGAACCTCGCCAAACGCCCCTGGTATTTTCTCTGGCAACACTTTTCACCTCCATAGATTCCTTCTCCGACCTTGGAGCCTTGGAACCTACCACACTAGAGCCGCGGTGCCAAGAGCGTACACTACGCAGGTTCATCCCAACCTCCGCTTCAACCCACCCCAATCTACCGAGCCGCAAACGACGAATCTACAACCCTAGCCCTGAGCTGCCCGCATCCCGCGTCGATGTCGATGCCTTTCTCGATCCGACCAGCGAAGGCATCGCCGTCATCCTAATACCGATGCTCAAGCAACTCGTCGATCGAAACGCCAACCTCGATCAACTTGACAATTTTTCAACATATGTATTATAAATAAAAGTGTTAACAACATACATCGCCGCGCTGACGAGTGCGGACACACCCTAGCCCGGCCGGCCGCCGGAAAAACCGTATGACCGTGAAAGCAATCACACAAGATCAGAGAGAACCCGCCGCATTGACGGTTCTCTTCTCAAACCCGTCGAAGTATCAATGGTGCGGCGGACAGAGTGAGAAGCTGGTTCCCTCATGCCCAAGCGGTCAGTGGCGACGGATTCCGTCCGTTCGAGAGACAGATCAAAGGCCGACCGGGTCCGTTATGAAACGAACCTGGCAAATGTCCCGGTCGCGGCGTTATTGGAGTCTGGCGTCGCTATACGAGCCAGCTGGACGTTCCTGTCCTCTTCGCTCAGCGAAGGAGACGCGCCTCCTTTCCTACCCCTCTCAGGGGGAGATTCAGAGGGGGGCGCGCAGGGGATGCACTGCAAAGGATCGGGTAAGGTATCGTGAATCCGGCAGACGTCGGCCCGCATCGCCACGCGGGCGCGGCTACAGCGCGAGGCCGCGTGAAACCGGCCGATGGAAGGCGGCTGTCTCCGACAGCGAGCCGTCATCCGGGCCCGTGGTCTGGCAACACGGGCAGCGATTGGACTTTTGGGACGGTACCTGTCCAACATCTCCAATACGCGGCGATGTAAAAACCCAGCGCCCCTTTCGATAAACGAAAAATGCGCGAAAGATAATCCCGTCCCCTTCGCAAAACAAGGGGACGCGCAAGCGAAGCGAACGCAGGGGCTGCGCCCCTGCAATTAAACGCGCCCCAATCTACCGAGCCGCAAACGACGAATCCACAACCCTAGCCCTTAGCTGCCCGCATCCCGCGTCGATGTCGATGCCTTTCTCTATCCGAACTGTCGAAGGCACGCCGTATCGTCGCAGCTCAAGTTGGAAACGCTCGGCATCAGCCCGACTGGTCCGTTGATACGGACCCTCAGATGTCGGGTTGACCGGGATTAGGTTCACATGACACAACATCCCGGACAGCAGCTCGCCGAGGCGACGTGCGTGGCGCAGCCTGTCGTTCTGATCTTGCAGCAACACGTACTCGAAGAAGATGCGCCGATCGGTCATCTCCACGTACCGACGGCATGCATCGAGCAGCACGGATATCGGGTAGCGACGGTTGATCGGCATCGTCTGGGAGCGCGTCGCATCATCCGGGGCGTGCAACGAAACCGCCAAGTTGATCTGAATGTTCTCGCGCGCCAATCTGACGATTTGCGGCGCCAGGCCTACCGTAGATAGCGTGATGTGTCGCGCACCGACCGCCAAACCGTTCGCATCGTTGATCGATCGGATCGCCGACATCGTGTTCTCGTAGTTCGCCAACGGCTCGCCCATGCCCATGAATACAACGTTCGTCACGCCCTGAACACTGCCCAGCTCCCGTGCCCCATCTTTCACCTCGGAGCGGTCCTCCGCAAGCGCGATCCGCTGCATGAAGATGATCTGAGCAACGATCTCGCCCGTCGTCAACTGCCGCCGAAATCCCTGTTGACCCGTCGCGCAGAACGTGCAACCCAACGCACATCCAGCCTGCGTCGAAACACAAACCGTCTTCCGCGCCTTGCGATGCCCGTCCGCAGAATAGCGCATCAGAACCGTCTCCACCAACTCGCCATCACCCAACCGGAACAAGGCCTTGTCTGTAGACCCGTCGGCAGACGTGAGATGCATCACCTTCACCAACGGGTCCGACGTGTACCGCCGCGCCAACTCCTCACGCAGCCCCTTCGGCAACGTTGTAACCGACTCGAAATCTGGTATGCACTCCCGATGCAACGCCTGCCAGATCTGCTTAGCCCGAAACTTCGACTGACCCAACACCTCCACCACCTCACGCTCCAATTCCGACCGCGAAAAGTCCAAAATTATCGGTTTTTGATCTGGCGGAGCGTCAGTCGAAATGGACATGCACTCAATGCTAACGCGTCGAGTAGCAAAGGTTGCGATTGGAGATTCCCATAACCGGCGTCATTTCGCCAACGCGAGTTTTTGGCATTGGGAACGTCTGTAGAATCCATCCTGATGGCTACGATGACTAACAAGCTCTACTTCGGTGACAACCTCAACATCCTGCGCGAGAACGTCGCAGACGAAAGTGTCGATCTTATCTATCTCGATCCGCCTTTCAACTCCAATGCCACCTACAACGTTCTGTTCCGAGAGCGGAGCGGCGAAGATTCCGCCGCCCAGATAACAACCTTCGAAGACACCTGGAAGTGGAGCATCGAGTCCGAGTACGCATACCAGGACGTAATCACGGACGGGCCGGAAAAACTTGGTGCCCTTCTCCAGTCCATGCGCGGATTCCTCGGACAGAATGACATGATGGCATACCTCACCATGATGGCTCAACGGCTCGCTGAACTCCATCGCGTCTTGAAACCGACAGGCAGCATCTATCTTCACTGCGATCCAACTGCGAGTCATTACCTCAAACTGATGATGGACGCTGTGTTCGGCGCTAGGAATTTCCGGAACGAAATCACGTGGGTCAGATCATTACCACATAATGACGCTCAACGATTCGGGCGAAGTAGGGATACCATTCTCTTTTACGGTAAATCGAGCCAATCCAAATTTATCCCACAATTCCGTCCGCAAAAAGAATCGAGTGTGAGATCACATTATCGTGAAGATGCCGATGGTCGCATGTACCGCTTGGCTTCGCTGATTGCGCCGGGAGGCAGAGGCCCACTCTATGAGTACAAGGGATTTGAACGACGTTGGCGATTCACTCAAACAACCATGGCGAGGTTAGAAGCGGAAGGTCGGATCTGGCACCAACCGGGCAGAATTCCTCAAAGAATTCTCTATCTGGACGAGTCTAAATGTGCACTCGTGCAAGATCATTGGGATGACATTAACCCTATCAACGCTATGGCAAAAGAGCGTTTGGGCTACCCCACGCAGAAACCCGAAGCACTGCTTGAACGAATCATCAATGCGTCAAGCAATAAAGGGGACATCGTTCTCGATCCGTTCTGTGGGTGTGGCACAGCAATCGCTGTCGCTGAACGATTGCAACGCCGATGGATAGGTATAGGCACAACGCATTTGGCGATTTCGCTGATGAAGAACCGCCTCCGGGATTCGTTTGGCTCGGACCTTTCGAACTACGAAATCATAGGCGTTCCTCAAGATGTCGAAAGCGCGCGAGCACTCGCCATCGAAAGCGAGCATGGTGGACGCTACCAGTTCGAGTATTGGGCGTTGGGACTAGTGGACGCGCGTCCTGTCAACAAAGGACGCAGGGGCGCGGACTCAGGCATAGACGGGTATATCAACTTCTTCGACGACAACAGCGGAAAGGCGAAGCGCATCATTGTGCAAGTTAAGAGCGGTAAGGTCCGGCGCGACATGATAGCCACGCTGAAAGGTGATATGGCCCGCGAAAACGCAGCAATTGGACTGTTCGTCACCCTCAACCCACCCACGCGTCCAATGATGCGGGAAGCAGCGTCTACCGGTATCTACACTCCTGAACACTATCCAGATCATCGCTATCCCCGTGTGCAGATACTCACCATCGAGGGCTTGCTGTCCGGCACTCAAGCCGAATATCCTAGGTTTGCGCCTGACGCTACATTTGCTCGCTCACCTAGACGGCGCCTTTCAGCTGCTTCGGAACGGTTGATGGGTTGATCGTAACCGATTGGTTACTTATCGTTTGTCGTCCAAATCGATGTATTTACGGCCCTCAACGGAAATTTTGTGCCCAACAACTGAATCCACATCGCCTTCGAGAATATCGACAACTCCAGAGGATTCCTTACAACGGAGTTTGACGGTGATCGAATCTCCAGTCCGCAACCCATGCTTCCCATCCCAAAATTCCAGTTCGTATTTCTGCTTTAGGTCGCCTGAATCAACGGAGGATGTACATTCTGCTCCGGATGCCAAGAATAATTCGGATGCCGAAAACAATAAGTGATGCCCTTCACCAACGATTCGCAGTTGATTTGTAGCTCCATTCACGGTTACGTCAACGCTGTGGGTTAATCGGTTGACCAGATAGTGTCTCGCGTCGACTAATTTTGCGGCGACATCTGTCACTCGCACCAAACCAGATTCCGAGGGTGTAATGCCCCATCCCCCGTCGGCATATTTTTCAACATACCCCAGGCCAGTCCCGACCGGCGTTGTAACCATGCCACGCGTTTCATCGTCATTGAACCACTGGATTTCTGGTACTGCATCAGGGTTTCGCCGTTGCGAGTCTTTAGGGAGATACGAGAGCCTGTCAATAAGGTATCGAACTGCCGGGTCGTTTGACTGTTTCAGTTCGGCATAGGCGGCTTCAAGGGTTCGTTTGATGAATTCGTCGTCCGAGACGTTGAATTCGAGTGCCACCGCCTCTTCCAGCGCGCTTCGTTGAGTCTTGTGTATTTTGGAAAGCCAATTCAAATACGCGTCGATAGATTGCTTCTTCACCGAGTCGTCTGACGTGTACCACAAATCCCTCCTATTAAACATGGCCTGGAGGAGTTCTTGTTCAACGCGTTGAGACACCGTGTGATTGGGTCTCGGTCCGATCAATGATGCCAGCGCACACAACAATTCCCGATGGATAGGGGGCGAAATGTATAGGATCGGATCTGCGTCTTTAGGATCTTCGCCTATGGCCCAATAGCGTAATGCGTTGAACGCGTTAGCGTGACCGGTCTTGGACAGATATGCGTCGAGAGAACGAAAATGACGTAAGCCCTTGACGCTCGTGTTGTACTCAAAGAAATCGACAGCGTCGCTGAAGGCCAGGTCTAGAAACTTTGCTGAATCTGCATCGTACTCTTTCAGGTCTCGGTAAAGCTTTTGCAGGGAATGGGTATTTTCTCGCTTTGCGCCCGAGTCGGCTATAAGTGCTTTCAGGCCCCTTTCTATTGCTAGATGAGCAATTGGTACCCGGTTCGTGAGTTGAACGAAGTTCACCTCTGGCACCATATCTGGTTGCATCGGGGCTGAGTCGAGGATGGCGATCACATCCTTAATCGATCCTTCGATCTTGTAACGTTTCATTCTGTCCATCTAGCGGGGTTCCCTGAAAATTCGGTATCCAGTCACATCAGATCCTATAAAGGCGCATTGCGTTGCTCGGAAGGGATCAAGACGCTACAGTCACTAACGGCAGGATCACTCGGGAACATGGTGGGGGAGACGACGTGCACAGGCCTAACTGACCACCACCGCATCGCCATCCCTGAAGTGTGCCAACGCTCCCTCGTCGACATCGATTCCTAGCCCGGGCTTATCAGGCACTGTGACATGACTCTCGGTCTGCTTAAATACCGGATCGGTCAACGCGTAACGTATCGGATGCGGTGTCTGATCGAACTCCGTCACCGGTTCGTTCACGTACGCCTCTTTCGGGTGCGCGGGCGGCGATTGCGCAACGGTCGCCAGCGTGTGCAGAATCGCGGAGAAGCTGATCGCAGTGTTCCAGAAGTGCGGCACGAACCGAACATTGAACGCTTCGGCCATCGATGCCGACAACTTCAACTCCGTGATGCCGCCGACATTCACGATCTCCGGCTGAATGATGTCGAAGATACGTTTCTTGAGCAACCGCGCCACTTCCCGGCGCGTGCTCGCCGACTCACCCCCCGATGTCGGAACCGGCGAGCGCATAGTTACCAGCAAATTGTCATCGTCCGACCGCGACGAGCACGGCTCTTCGAACCATGTAACATCGGCATCCGCAATGCGATTAGCTAACCGAAGCGCGGTCATCGGGTCGTACGCTTCATTCGCATCCACCATGATCCGAATGTCGTCGCCAACCTGCCTGCGAAGCGCGTGAACTCGATCCACATCGTCGTCCAACTTCAACCCGCCAACCTTCATCTTCATCCCCGAGAACCCCTGATCGACATATCCCTGGGCCTCCTCCAGAAAATCCCCCCAAGTCGGATCTTCCAGATCGGACGGCACGTAGTAGAGGCCCGTGGCGTAAGTGCAGATCCGGTCTCGAACCTTGCCCCCGAGCAGTTCACAAACCGGCAACCCGCGAGAACGTCCCACCAAGTCGTGCAACGCCATATCGATCGCGCTTGCGATGTTCGACGAAAAGCCGGTGAAACCTCCTCCCTGATATGTGGGATTGACAATCGACTGCCATATCGCGCCGATACGTTCAGGGTTTTCGCCGATCAATTGCGATGCGGCACCAGCTAGCGCATCAGAGCTCGTACCCGTCTCGCCCCATCCGTACGAACCATCATCCGCAATCATCTTCACCACCGTTGTTCGGCGTTCATTCGTCCACCGTTGCGACCAACCGAACGGCTCCTCCAGCTTGCCAACTAGAGGATGGATCTCGATGCGTTCGATCTTCATGTCAACTGTCGCCAATCATCGTCAAGCTCCGCAAAGCGGTCGTGCAGCGCGTCGACGAATGTACTGTCGATGCTGAGGGCATCATCGAGCGTTTCGATGTTCGATGCCATATGCCGCGGATTCTTCGTGCCGATGATTGCGACGTGAATCTCCGGATGAGCGAGGGTGAAGCCCATCGCCGCCACGATCGGATC
>JAAXHR010000395.1:0-3416 GCA_012270805.1 Dehalococcoidia bacterium | reverse complement strand
TTGTCGTAGCCGCGCCGCGAACTCGACATACCAGATTTCGCCATGCCCCACGTCGCACCCGCGATCGGCCGCTTGACGATCACGCCGATGCCATTCTCGGCGCACTTCTCCAATAACCCCGTTGTGTAGGCGCGCTGCTCAACGACGTTGAAGCTGGTCTGCAATGTGGCGAACACTCCCGAATCCACCGCCCAGTGCGCCGCTTCGTTGTCGCCCGAGTATCCGATCATCCGAGTCTTGCCAGCATCCCGCGCGTCTTCAAGCGCTCGAATGATGTCGCCCCTCTCGAGGTCGGGAATCCCGCACGAGTGAAGCTGCACCAAATCGACATAATCAATGTTCAATCGACGCAGGCTACGGTCGATCGAGTCGCGCACCGTCTCATACGTCCAGTCGTTGCCATTCAAACCGTCCCCTCGCGCATGTCCGGCTTTGGTGACAAGCACATACTCGTCCCGACGATGAGCGACCGTGCGGCCGATCAACTCCTCGGAAATTCCGTAACACGCCGCCGTGTCCAAGAAGTTNNTGCATCTGCTCACTCCTTCCGAAGAAACTGGGTGTTCATTTGTTGGTGTCCGGCCATATCACCTTGGCGGCCCAGGCACCGTCAAAATTCGTGCCGTCGTTCAAGACCGCGTCTCTGAGGATGCACCGATACATGTTCGTGTTGCTCAGATCAGCATCTCGTAAATCGGCCCCAGCCAAGCTCGCGCGAAACAAAGCGCAGTTGCTCAGATCCGCCGCGACGAACTTGGTCCGCCGCGCCCACGCCTCCGAAAGGTCCGCCCCCCGCAGACACGCCCCGCTCAAGTCGGCGTTGTCCAGTATCGCACGCGACAGGTTCCATCCACTTAAATTCATACCTGCCAGATCGGCGCCAGACAGGTCCAGACGTTCGCTTGGATTCTCCGAGCGCCAGTCGTCAACCGCAGCCGCTCCCATCTTTATCGCTTGCATGTGTTGCGGATTCAAGTCGAATTGGCGGGATCACGTTCGCTTGGTAGGCGTAACGTTCGGACACACTGGAGAAATGTTAATTGATTAGTTTCCAGCATCGGCTGGACATCGTTAAACACGGGGTGAAACATCTATGAAACATATCTTTATTAAGTTGGATTCCATCGGCGCGCAACCGCGCCAGACACAACTCGATCAGGTTCAGGAGAGACGAAAACGATGGCAAATGCCGATGATGTGATCAAGATGATGGAGGAGTCGGGAGCGCAATGGTTGGACCTGCGCTTCACCGACGTTCCGGGCACTTGGCAACACGTGTCCTTCCCCAAGCACGAAGTTACCGAAGACCTCTTCGCCGAAGGCACCGGTTTCGATGGCTCCAGCATCCGCGGATTCCAGACCATCGACGAATCGGACATGCTCCTGTTCCCCGACGCCGAAACCGCGACCGTCGACCCGTTCATCCCGAACACCGTCGCGATCATCGCCGACGTGAAAGACCCGATCACCCTAGCTTCTTACGACCGCAGTCCCCGCCACGTCGCAGCCAAGGCCGAAGAGTATCTGAAGTCCACCGGCATCGGCGACACCTCCTACTGGGGGCCCGAAGCCGAATTCTTCATCTTCGACAGCGTTTCCTACGGTGGCGCGTCGAACTCCGCTCACTACGAAGTCGACTCTGAAGAGGCGATCTGGAACACCGGTAACGCGACCGACCTCACCGGCGACGGCCCGAACCTCGGTCACAAGCTCCGGCACAAAGGCGGTTACTTCCCGGCACCGCCGTCCGACACTCAGACCGCGATCCGGCACGATGCCTGCGAAGCCATGACCGGCTTCGGCATCGAGATCGAGAAGCACCACCACGAGGTTGCTACCGCCGGACAGGGTGAAATCAACTGGCGTGCAACTCCGCTCAAGCGCGCGGCCGACAAGGTGATGGCCTACAAATACTGTCTCAAGAACACTGCCGCCAAATACGGCAAGACTGCCACCTTCATGCCCAAACCGCTGTTCGAGGACAACGGGACCGGAATGCACACGCACCAGTCCATCTGGAAAGACGACCAACCAATGTTCGCCGGTGACGGCTACGCAGGCATGAGCGAGTTGGCCCTCGCCTACATCGGTGGTCTGTTGAAACACGGGAATGCATTGATGGCGTTGGTCGCCCCGAGCAGCAACTCCTACAAGCGACTCGTCCCCGGTTTCGAGGCCCCGACCATCCTCGCATTGTCGGCGCGCAACCGCTCCGCGGCCGCACGCATCCCGATGTACTCGCAGTCGCCGAGCGCGAAGCGCGTAGAGTTCCGACCTCCGGACCCGACCTGCAACCCGTACCTTGCCTTCTCCGGCATGCTGATGGCCGGGCTCGACGGCATCGCCACCAACGCAAGCCCTGGAGAGCCGATCGAAGCCGACCTGTACGAAGTGGACCCAGCAACTCTTAACCAAGTGCCCGGCAGCTTGTCCGAAGCCTTGGACGCCCTCGAAGCCGACCACGACTTCTTGCTCAAAGGCGGCGTCTTCACGCCTGACCTGCTCGAAGCCTACATCGACTTCAAACGTGAGAACGAGGTCGACGCCGTCCGCCTCCGCCCGCACCCCTACGAGTTCTACCTCAGCTACGATGCCTAGTCGGTAGCTTGAAGAGTTCGCGAAACGCCCCGACATCTCGCTCGGGGCGTTTCTCTTTGTTGAGTAAGAGTCAGTGCCAAGTGAATAATGATTCTGAGAATGAAAAGAGTGAACGATGAATCATTTCTCCGCGTGTGGGTCAATCCGCGCTGATAGCCTCAACCCCAAACCTCCCCAAACAACCGCAACCAGTTGCCGCCCAGTATCTTCACCACATCGGCGTCGGAGTAACCGCGACCCAGCAGAGCCTCGGACATCACCGGCAACTGATCCGGCGTCTTGAGACCCTCCGGATACTGCTCGTGCCAGAGCAAGGGCATCCCGCTATGGCCCGTGAACTTGGATGGATACTTGGTTCCCTGCTGGCCCCCTATAAACATCCAGAACTCCTCCGGTTGGTCTTGGGTATGATCAGTGCCGATACCAACGTGATCAACTCCCACCATGTCGACGAGATGGTCGATGGCATCTAGATAGTCGTCGATAGTGGAGTCGTATGTATTGCGGACGAATCCTTGGATGCAAGTCGCACCTATCACGCCACCCTTCTCTGCCATCAGTTTGATCGCCTTGTCCGTCTTGTTGCGACGATGATCAAAGTAAGACTTAGCGTTGGCATGTGTGATCGCCACCGGCTTCTCTGAAACCTCGATGCTCTCCTGCGTCGTCGCGATACCCACATGCGACAGATCCAAAAGAATGCCGAGACGATTCATCTCTTTTACGGCGTCCAACCCGAAGTTTGTCAGGCCGCCATCTTGACGCTCCATGCACCCGTCGCCGAGAAGATTGCGCTCGTGGTACGTGACCTGCATGAT
>JAAXHR010000230.1 GCA_012270805.1 Dehalococcoidia bacterium | reverse complement strand
CCCTGCGTCTCGCTGCGCTAACCCCCTCTTAATCTCCCCCTGGCAGGGGGAGACGGAAGGGTGCTGTCTCCCTTGACAGAGGGAATCGGAAGGGCGTTGCGCAAAAGGGGGAGTACGGCTTTTGTAGAATCGGGCGAACGCACTTTTGTGGCTTGGTACTACTCAACCGCTGCATCATCCCGTCCAACGAACCAGAAATCCCGAGCCGTCTCCCATTGTCAAGTGTTTCGCCATCGCGCCTTACTGATACATCGCTCGAGTTTAAAAACAGGTCTAAACATCTACTCGGCCTATTGACGCTCTTGGCTGCTTGGCTGCTCGTGTTGCTTGCTGGGACGAGTTGCTCGGGCGATAGTGATCCGACAGTAGCGCCTACTGCTGTGCCGCAGGTGGCAACGGTTGCGCCTACGCCTGAACCTACTGACGCGTCTGGAGCAGCTAAAACGAAGCTGGACGAGTCGGCTGAATCAGCGGGGACCAACGGCGACGAGATCACTAGCGAGGATGTTCTTGCGACGGTTTTCGAGGATTGGGGTTCAACCTGCCTCAACAACGTCTACCCGCCCAACGCGCCTCAGCTGGACGATGTGGCGGACGATGATTTCTCAACGGACCCGAACGGGCTGGAATATACCACTATCAAGGAAGGCGAAGGGGCACAGCCGAAGCTAGATTGGGAGGTTGACGTCCAGTACACCGGATGGCTCGACGACGGTTGCATATTCGACAGCTCGTACACGCGATCGGAACCTACGATCTTTCCTGTGAACGCGGTGATACCGGGCTGGCAGATGTCGATCACTCAGATGAAGGTTGGCGAACGCCGTCGTGTTGTCATTCCGCCTGATCTTGCGTACGGCGTTGCCGGTTCGCCGCCCGTGATACCTGCCAATGCGACTTTGACTTTCGACATTATCCTCATCAGCGCCGCCAACCCAGATGCCGCTCGGATCGAAGCAACGCAGATCGCAGAAGATCTGCTAACGCAGGCGACCGCGGAAGCTGCCGATTTCGATGCGGCTTCGGCGGAATTTGAGCCGATCATGGTCGATTACGTTCAGGACGTGTCGGGATTCCTCGAAGCTCTTCCCAAAGGCGAAGTTACGTGTATGACCGCGTATGCGGGCGGTATCGAGCGGGTTGAGGAGATATTCTTGAGCCGGTTCCAGCCGCCGCGAGGTCTGATCGATCAGTTCGACGAATGCATGAGCGATATCACGACGCGCAACACTGCTGTCGGTAGGATCGCCATCATTGGACCAGGCCTGTCCGACGATACGGTTGCTTGCATCGGTGAAACGATCGAAAATCCGACATTGAAACCGCTTTTCGGGATCTTTGATGAAGCTCAAGTCTCAGGCGAATGGATTTCGGCGCATTTCTGTTTGACTCCGGATGAGCGTCTGGCGTTTGAGGAAGCGCTGTTCGCCAATCAGCCCGATCGTCAACCTGCGGCATCAGGGAGCACGTTCATTGACGTGCAAGAGTGCATGGTCGAGGAGCTAGGGGCGGAGAGGTATTTCGAGCCAGTGGTGCAGCCTGATACTGCTGACCGAGAAGCGATGGACACGTTCTTCACCAACTTCACGGCTTTCCTGATCGCGGATATACATTGTCGTCAAGGTGACGAAGGATACGAACTTAGCGACGGTGCGGTGATGTCGGAGCAAGCGGCACAGTGTGTCGCCGATACACTTGGTCCGATCCGCTTCGGCGAGGTGTTGTTGGACCGGGTTTGGGTGCCGACGGTGGAAGAGCATGTAGAGGTAGCTGAGGCGTATGCCGAGTGCGATGTGCAAACCGATTTCCTAGGGTTGCCGGAAGGCTTCGGCAATTTGGGATCGAGTGAACTTTCGTGCCTGCTTTCTGAGCTTTCGAATCACGAAGATCCGCATCAGGCATCCCTCCGCGCGTTCGCCGATATGGGCGAGAGAGCCGAGTTCAAGGCGGGGGATTTGGTGGCGTTGCTGTTTGGGGCCGAGAGCTGCGGGATCGGGATTCCTGGTCTGCCGGGCGGAGCGGAGGTCTCTGACGCGGCGGTGATGTGCGTAACGGGCAAGATCGACACTGCGCTTTACACTCAGGGGCGTGAGGCGGTCATTGCCGAGTTCGATGAGGCTCTGCGAAACTCGGCTGACTGTTTCGAAGGTCAGTAAGTCTAGTTCGACGGTGGTAGATCGGTTATTTGCTGAGCCCGCGCTTGCGGAGTTGTATGACGCGTTCTGTATCGGGAGGCGAGACTTCGACTTCTATTTGCCGTTGGTGATGTCGGCGAACCGCGTTTTGGACGTTGGTTGCGGGACGGGTGAGTTGCTGCGATTGGCTAGGGAAGCTGGTCACACCGGGAGGCTCTGCGGTCTAGATCCGGCGGAGGCAATGCTGGAGCAGGCGCGGAAGCGCGAGGATGTTGAGTGGGTCCTCGGCAATCTAACCTCGGTCTATTGGGACGAGGAGTTCGACTTGGTCGTCATGACAGGTCACGCTTTTCAAGTGCTGATCGAGGATAGTGTGTTGCGCGAATCCCTTTCGGCGATTCAATCCGCCCTCACCGACCGCGGTTGTTTCGTGTTTGAGACTCGCAACCCGTTGGCCAAAGGCTGGGAGGCTTGGGTGCCAGAGAATGCTACGACGATCAAAGATGGCGAGAGCACGGTCAAGATGTCGCATCAAGTGGAGTCTCCAATTACAGGAGATACCGTCTCATTTACTACTACATTTTCCAGCACGAGATGGGATCGTCCTTTTATCAGCAGGAGCACGTTGAGATTTCTAGACAACGATTCGCTGTCTAAGTTCCTGTCAGACGCTGGGCTGGTAATCGAAGAACAGTTCGGAGATTGGGATTATAAGCCGCTGACCAACGTGAGTCCCGAGATCATCACTATGGCGCGTCGCGGTTTGAGTTGCTGATTTGTATTCAGTTCGGACACAGCAACTCGGTCAGTGTAGCCAAATCGGGAACTTCCAAGTCGGGCACGGCATCGGTCTGCCGGGTACCTCCACCGCGGTCCGAGCGATTAACCCAGGTGCTTGAGATACCCAAACGGTTCGCCGGTGCGATGTCGTGGTACAGGCTCTCAGCGACATGTAACCAGTTCTGTTTTTCAACCGCCATGCGCGCACAAGCGGCTTTGAAGTTGTGGATATCTGGTTTGTAACTCCGAACCTGTTCTGCAGTCACGACGACATCGAACTCGACTTGCAGGGCTTTCTCAGTTGATGCGAACAGGTCATCGTCCACGTTAGAGATTACTGCGAGATTGTGGCGTTCTTTCAGCGTGTGTAACGCTTCGGTCACGTCAGGGAAAACGGGCCAATTCGGCAACGATTCGGCGAGGCTGCTCAACTCGTCGACGGAGAATACAAGGTTGAATTCGGGTGCGATCGATTGCATGACCTCGCGCAAGACGTCGCGATACCTCAAGTAACCGGGCGCAGCCTGCACCTTCGGCTCGATTTCGGAGAACATTGCCAATATCTCCGGTGCTGACGTGTGAACGCCGTAATGCCGCAGGACGTTTGAGACAGTGTCGGAAATGCCAGATTCCCAGTCAACTAGAGTCCCGTAGCAATCGAAACTCAGCCATTCAAACCGATTGTTGTCGATCAAATCTCACCTCGCGTAGATAGCGCGTCGGACCGCATCGCGAGCGCCGACGGGAACTAGATTAAATCGGGAGCGCGCCTTGAGTGATTTGATGCAACGTTGTCATCATTGCTAAACTGGAGCGATGTCAAACGATGTACTGAATGTAGGCGATGTTGCCATCACATCGTTGAGTGATGGGCGTGTTGTGTTCGACCAGCGGATAACGTTTCCTGATACTCCGTTGGAGCATTGGGAGCAGTATTACGACATATTCCCGGAGTATTTTGCGAAGCCATATTTTCTGTTGAATCTGGGGGTGTTTGTGATGCGTTCGGCGGGGAAGACCTTGGTGGCGGATACAGGGTTCGGTCCACACGGACAGATGTTGGGATCGGATACGCCGGCGGATTTGATGAATGATTTCGAGCGGAAAGGCATCGGGACGGATGAGGTCGATACGGTTTTCTTGACGCATCTACATGGAGATCATGTTGGATGGAACACGCGACCGGAAGAGTTGTCGAAGCCGACGTTTGAGAATGCGCGGTATACGGTGCATCGAGCGGACTGGGAGCATTTCACGA